>NZ_JBEXSR010000027.1:0-120373 GCF_040613735.1 Streptomyces sp. NPDC006235 | reverse complement strand
AGGGCGTCGATGCGGAGCATCGGCAACCGACGACAACGCCGCAGATGCGCGTGCCAGACCCCGCGTCTGCGGCGTGATCCAAACGACAGGCCCTACGCTGGGGCTGAGGCGCATGCCGGGCCAAGGAGGCGTCATGGGCGGACCAGCGCGTGACCACGACGTGCCGGGCGGCCGGCGGTATCTGCCGATCGCCGAGCACGGGCTGATCGGCGACCTGCGCAGCGTGGCGCTGGTGGGGACCGACGGCACCATCGACTGGTACTGCTGCCCGGCCTTCGACGCGCCGAGCGTCTTCGCCTCGATCCTGGACGCGGAGCGCGGCGGCTGCTTCGAACTGGCGGCGGCGGTGCCGGCGCGGACCAAGCAGTTCTACTTTCCCGACACCAACGTCCTGATCACCCGGTTCTTCACCGAGGACGGCGTCGGCGAGGTGCAGGACTTCATGCCGCTCGACGGCGAGCCCGCCGAGGTGGAACGGCACCGGCTGATCCGCCGGGTGGTGTGCGTACGCGGCTCGATCCCGTTCCGTACCCGCGTCGCCCCCCGGTTCGACTACGGCACGCGGCCGCACACCGTCCGGCTGACCGGTGACACGGCGCTCTTCGAGTCCGAGAGGCTGGCGCTCGCGCTGACCGCGACCGTGCCGCTGGAGACGGACGGGCCGGACGTGCGCGGCGACTTCAAGCTCTCCGAGGGCGAGTCGGCGGTGTTCGCGCTGGACAAGGTGGGCGGCGACGTGGCGCCCCGCCGGTGTGCGCACACGGAGGCGGAGGAGCAGTTCGCGGCGACGGTGGCGTACTGGCGGCGCTGGCTGTCCGCCTCCAAGTACCGGGGCCGCTGGCGGGAGATGGTGCACCGCTCGGCGCTGACGCTGAAGCTGCTGACCTACGCGCCGACCGGGGCGATCGTGGCCGCGCCGACCACGAGTCTGCCCGAGCGGCTCGGCGGCGAACGCAACTGGGACTACCGGTACGTGTGGGTGCGCGACGCGGCCTTCTGCGTCTACGCCCTGCTGCGGCTGGGCTTCACCGGCGAGGCCGAGAAGTTCATGGACTTCGTGACCCGGCACATCAGCCCGGGCGACGGCAAGCCCTCCGGCCCCTTGCAGATCATGTACGGCATCGACGGGCGCACCGAGCTGCCCGAGACGGCACTCGGCCATCTGGAGGGCCACGAGGGTTCCGCGCCGGTACGGGTCGGCAACGCGGCGGCCGACCAGCTCCAGCTCGACATCTACGGCGCGCTGATCGACTCCATCTACCTCTACGACAAGTGGGCCAAGCCCATCTCCAGCGGCCAGTGGGACGACGTCTGCGCGCTGGTGGACTGGGTGTGCGAGAACTGGGACCAGCCCGACGAGGGGATCTGGGAGACGCGGGGCGGGCGCAAGAACTTCCTGTACTCGCGGCTGATGTGCTGGGTGGCGATCGAGCGGGCCATCCGGATGGCCACCCGGCGCGGCCTGCCCGCCGACCTGCTGCACTGGCGGGGGTGCCGCGACACGATCTACCGGCGCATCATGAGCCGGGGCTGGTCCGAGGCGCGCGGAGCCTTCGTCCAGCACGAGGACGGCGACGTGCTGGACGCGGCCGTGCTGATGATGCCGCTGACGAAGTTCATCGCCCCCACCGATCCGAAGTGGCTGTCGACGCTGGACGCGCTCACCGAGGAACTGGTCTCCGACTCACTGGTCTACCGCTACGACCCGCAGTCCAGCCCCGACGGGCTGCGCGGCGACGAAGGCACGTTCTCCATCTGCTCGTTCTGGTACGTCGAGGCCATGGTGCACGCGGGCCGGATCGACGAGGCGCGCCTCGCCTTCGAGAAGATGCTGACGTACGCCAACCATCTCGGCCTGTACGCCGAGGAGATCAGCCACACCGGCGAGCAGCAGGGCAACTTCCCGCAGGCGTTCACGCATCTCGCACTGATCAGCGCGGCCTTCAATCTGGACCGGGCGCTCGGCTGACGCTCGGCTTGTGCGAAGGGGAGACACGGCAAATACTCGAAGAATGGCGGGGGGAAACGGGAGCGGCCGTGCCTGGAGCGTCCCTGGGGCGTGGGGAAGGTTCGTGTTGAGCGCCCGAGGACGGCGCGGTCACAACAGCTCGAGGACCGATCCGCCGACCACGTCCTCGTCCGGGGACCGATCGGCCGCCGTGGGCGGGGATGCCGGGCAGGTTGTCACCGGTGACGTCACGACCGGGGTGCACGTCGAGAACATCGAGCGGGCGCTTCTGCTCCCGACGGAAGCGTTCACGCAGGCCGCGTATCACGAGCGGTCGGCCGCAGCGGCGTTCCCTTCGCACGTGGACCTCACCTCGATCCCGCTCGCCGTTCCCCAGCGACGGGTCGCCGCGGACCGGCTGCGCGGGCGGGACGGCCTGGTGGCGGCGCTGACCGGCGACATGGGACGCGATGGGAGTGACAGCCCGGACCGTCGCCGCGTCCATGTGCTGACCGGGCTCGGGGGCTGCGGAAAGACCACGGTGGCTCTGGAGGTCGCACACCGGCTCTCGCCCCTGGCGGGCCACGTGTGGTGGGTGTCCGCCGCCGACCGTGAGAGCCTCTGGGGCGCTCTGCACGCCGTCGCACTCGACGCCGGGGCCGACAGCGGAGAGTTCGTCCGCGCTCACGCCGCCGATGTGCTGTGGAAACGGCTCAACGCGCTCACCGAACCATGGCTTCTGGTTCTCGACAACGTCGACGATCCGTCCTTCCTCAGCGCCCGGTCACAGCCCCTGGCACGTGGCGTCGGCTGGCTGCGGCCGCCCGGCACCCCGCACGGGACGGTACTCGTCACGAGCCGCGAATCGCGTCGGGAGCGATGGGCGCCGTGGACACAGATCCTGCCGGTGGACGTGCTCGACATCGACGACGGGGCTCGCATCCTCCTCGACCTGGCACCGGACGCGGGCGATGAGCAGGAGGCGAGGGAGCTGGCCCGGCACCTCGGCGGCCTGCCCCTGGCGCTGGACCTCGCCGGCTCCTACCTCGCGCTGGCAGCCGACGAGCCATGGCCCGTGCCCGGAACGCCCGAGACCTTCGCGGAGTACCGCCGTGACTTCGACGGACGGATCGCGGAGATGGCCGCCGACCCGGACTCCTCGCTCGGGGAGGCCGAACAGGCCCGCCGGGCCATCCTGACGACCTGGGAGATCTCGCTCGATCTCCTCCACGACCAGGGCAACGACCTCGCCCGGCCGCTGTTGCGCCTGCTGTCTGCGTTGGGGCCGGCACCGATCCCACACCAGCAACTGCTCGACCCCGAGTTGCTCGCCGCCTGCGACCTGTTCCCCACTCCGACCGACGAACGGATCCAGGCCGCGTTGAAGGGGCTCTCCGGTCTGCGACTGGTCAGCCTGCAGAGCGTGAGCCCGGAACCCGGCAGAGGTGAATCGTCCGACGCCGACATCCGCCGGAAGCTCGACATCCACCCGCTGGTCCGCGCCAGCAACCGCGCACACGCCGACTTCGCCACGCACACCGGGACACTCCTCGGCCTCGTCACGGCCCTGCTGGAGCGCGCCGTGAGCCCGCTCGAGCCGGACGATCCCACGCACTGGCGCCGATGGCGCCATTTCGCCCCGCACTGCACCGCCCCCCTGCACCTGCTGGAACTGGTCGGCTCCGTGCCGGACGACGTCACCGTCGCCGCCACCGAACCTGCCCTGCGTGCCGCACAGAGCCGCAACTTCCTCGGCCTGTACTCCCTGGCCGTCACCGAGCTCAGCACGGTCGTCGCTCTCCGGGAGAGCCGTCTGGGTCCCGACCATCCCGCGACGCTCGAAAGCCGTCTGAGCCTTGCCCTGGCGCTGCGGGACGACGCACGGTTCCGTGAGTCCGAGGCCGTGTACACGGCGACAGCCGAGGCGTGCGAACGGACGCTGCCGTACGACCACCCCTTCCTCCAGTCCGCCCGAGGCGGCCGGGCACGGGTGCTGTGTGCGCTCGGACAACCGGAGGTGGCGGAGGAGGACCTGCGCGCCGTCCTCGCGATCCGTCTGCGCGACCCGGGGCCCAACTCCCGCAAAGCCCTTCGTACCAGGTACGACATCGCCACGGTCCTGCACATGCGTGGGCTGCTCAGGGAGTGCGCCGACGAACTGCGAGAGATCCGACGAGCGGGGCGAAAACTGTTCGGACACCGCGATCCGCTGACACTTGCCGTCGGCGCCGGCCTGACTCGGGTGTTGCGCGATGCCGGGGAGCTCGACGAGGCGGAACGCGTCGGAGCGGAGGTGGTCGCGGACTCGGTGAACCTGATGGGTCCCGCCCACCCTGACACCCTCATCGCCCGCCACGAACTGGCACGCGTCATGCGGGACAAGGGCCGGCTCACCGAGGCCCGGGCCGAGTTCGCCGAGATCTGGAACGTCAACAAGCGGCGTTTCGGCGAAGACCACCCCGACGCGGTCGCGAGTCGGCACGAACTCGCCACGACCTTGCATCTGCTGGGCCGCCCGGCCGAGGCAGCGGAGCACTTCCGTGCGGTGCTCGACGCCAACGTTCGGCTCCTGGGCGAGGAACACCCCGATGTGCGGACCAGCCGCCGGAACCTCGCTCTCGTCCTGAACGGAACCGATGAGGAGGACCACGCAAGGATGGCACTGCACGAGGCGCTCGCGGCCGACAGCGACGAACCGGCCCCCGATGTCCGCCGCATCCTCGAAAGGTTTGCCCGACCACGGCAGAGCAAATCGGGTGAGGGAACCGGCAGCGGCGGATACTCGGGGGGCGGCTACTCCTATGCCCCGGACCCGCAGTCCCGGCCGGTACTTTCCTACCGCTCGCAGTCCCGCTTCCAAGACGAACCCACCGCCCTGCCCATGGCCACCAGGAGATGCTCGCCACTTGTGCTGCGTGCCCTGGCCGCCGGGCGGGAGACCAGCAGCGACGTCGAAAAGCTGTGCGCCCATCAGCTCGACATCCGCATCCTGGCACTGGCGGGGATCCTTGCCTGGTACGCCAAGCGGGACGGTGCCCAGTGGGTCCGGCAGGCGCGGGAGTTGTTCACCAAAGCCGACCAGGTCGACCCGGCCCTCATGGACAAACTGCTCCTGCATCCCGCTACGGGCCGGTGGATGAGCCGTACGCTGCTCGCGCTGGAAGACGACTCCTCACAGGCCGACGCCGGTCATCTGCGGGCGCTCGCGGCCACGGCCGGTCTCAACGCCGAGTTGTCCTTCACCCTCCGGATTCCGGTCCACGAGGGCCTGGCCGTCCTGCCGGCCCTCGGTTTGGCCGACCTCGGAACCGACGGGCGTACGACGGAGGCGGACGTCGTGGCGGAGAACGGCCAGAGGTGCGTCCGGGCCGCAGGCAAGGAGGTACGACTTCCCTCTTCGCTGGAGACCGAGTCTCCCGGCTGGCACCCGATGCGCCGTATCAAGGCCTCGGTCGCCGGCGAAACCCGCCTGGTCTGCCTCGACGACATCGATCCTTACCGCGGTGTCGATCCCGGCACGGCGCCCTGTCCGCTCGCTCCCGAGCAGGTGGACCGCTGGCAGGAACTGCTCGGTGAGGCATGGAGCCTGCTGGACCACACGGACGGCGTGGACGCCGGGGCACTCGCAGCCGCTGTCACCACGCTCACGCCGCGGGCCCCGGAGCCCGGCGGCGCGCCGACTTCGCTCACGTCGAGCGATGCCTACGGCGGGATCGTCCTCACCGAGCCGGAGGACGCGCTGCAACTCGCCCTGACACTCGTGCACGAGATCCGGCACATCAAGCTCCACGCCCTCCTCGACATGGAGTCACTGCACAGTGAACAGGACGGCGAGGAGGAGCTGTTCTACGCGCCTTGGCGGGATGATCCGCGGCCCTTCGAAGGGCTGTTCCAGGGGGTGTACGCCTTCTTCGGGGTGGCCGAGTTCTGGCATGGGCGCTGCCTTCGGTCGACCGGCGATGACCTGAGGCGCGCGCAGTTCGAGCTGGCCTACTGGCGCATTCAGGTCTGGGACGCCTTCATGGTGGTGCGGTCCTCGCCTCGGTTGACGGACACGGGCCGGCAGTTCGTCGCCGCGATGGCGGACAGCGCCGCCGCGTGGCGGACCGAGCCGGCCGTGCCCGCCGACGTGGCGGGGGCAGCCCGGGCGGCCGCCGACGCCCATCGGGCCCGGTGGGAACAGCTCCACGGCCGGCCTTGACCTTCGAGGACGGCTCACTGCCCACGCCCCTGGGACTCAGTGGCCGTGACCGTCGTCCGTATGCCCCTCGGGGGTACCGGAACCTGCTGCCGCTCCCCCGGCCCTGACGGTGAACGCCGCCGTGTGGACCTTTCCGTCGTGCTTGAAGTCGAGGAACAGGCGGTAGGAACCGGCGCTGGGGGCCGTGGCCGTGAAGGATATGTCCGGGCCGGACCTGGTCTTGCCGTCGCCGGGTTCGCCGTTCGGGTGGACGTGGAGGTAGGCGAGGTCGCCGGAGCGCAGGGCGACGAGGTGGCCGTACGCGCCGAGGTAGGGCTGGAGGTCGGTGACGGGCCGGCCGGCGCGCGAGACCTTGAGCTTCAGTTCGCCCGCCTCGCCGGGGCGCAGGGCGCCGGACAGCTTCACTTCGTAGCCGTTGGTCCTGGCCGTGGTGGCCGGTGCGGGCAGTTCCTTCGGCCGGTACGGGCCGGAGGCGGCGAGGTCCGCGCCGAGGGTGAGGTTCCGGGCGTCCTTCTTCGCCGGGGTGAAGTCGGCGAAGACGCGGTAGCCGCCCGCGCGGGGCAGGTCGACGGGGGTGCTCCAGGTGCCGTCGGCGGCCAGGGTGGGGTGCAGATGCCGGTAGGTGACCAGGTCGCGTGAGGCCACGATGAGGTGGAGTTCCTTGTCGTGCTCGCGCTGATAGGCGGTGACGGCACGACCGCTGCCGTCCCGGACCGTGAGGCGCAGGTCGGCCTGCTGCCCGGCGGTGACGCTCGGGGTCTGGAGGTCGAGGGTGTAGCCGTCCTCGGAGATCTGGAGCCCGCCGGCCGGCGGCGTGTCGTGCTGCTCTGCGTGGCCGCCGGCCTGCTCGGACGGGGGTGCCGGCCGGGTGTGCCCGTCCTTGTGTCGCGGCGGACTGTCGGCGACGACGGGGTCGATGCCCTGGCCGACGCCGTAGGCCGTGCCGAAGGTCGCCGCGAGAACGGCGGCGAAGGTCGTGATCTTCAGTCCGGTGTTCATGGCCGGCATCTCCTTCAGAACGGGGCCTCCCGCTCCTGTGCGGGGCCTCCCATACAGCTCACAATACCCCTAGGGGGTATCATGTCAAGCGCCGATCAGGCTTGCATCTTATACCCCTCAGGGGTATACAGGAGCACGGCGAGGGAATACCCCCGCCCCGTATTCGGGAATCAGACCGTCCCCAGGAGGCACGCCATGACCGCCACCGCCACCACTTACGCCGTCTCCGGAATGTCCTGCGGCCACTGCAAGGCCACGCTGACCGAGGCCATCGGCGAGCTGGACGGCGTCCGCGGCGTCGAGGTCGATCTCGACAGGGGGCACGTCACCGTCACCAGTGCCGCGGAGCCCGACGACGCCATGATCGCGGAGGCCGTCGACGAGGCCGGCTACGAGCTGACCGGGCGGGTGTGAGCCATCACCGCCGAGGGTGGTGCCACACCAGCGTGTGGCGCCAGAGCAGGCGGCGGCGCAGGCGGGCGCCGGGCAGGACCGTCCGGGCCTCGCGGACGATCTCCGGGAAGGGCATGTCCGCCGGACGCGTGCGGGCCGTCATGGAGACGGGGCGAGACGCCGGGCGGCCCCGGTTCTTGAGCAGGGCCATGAGGATGTTGAGCGGGATCGACGCGACGCCGAGGAGGTGGTCGACGGGTGTCCGCTCCAGGGAGACACCGACGATCACCAGGGTGCCGCCGGGGGCCAGACGGTCACGGAAGGCCTGGAGAGCCTGGGTGAACGGCAAGTGGTGGACCACGGCGACGCAGGTGATGACGTCGTACGGACCGGCGGGCAGCCCGGCCGGCGCTTCGGCCACCGTGTACGTCACCGGGACCCCCGTGGGGGTCAGCTCCCGCGCCAGGGCGATGATCGCCGGGTCGGCGTCGACCCCGTGCACCCGCTCGGCCCGGCCGGCCAGCAGCCGGGCGAGGTCGCCACTGCCGCACCCCACGTCCAGGGCGCTCCCCACCCGCCTGGGGAGCTGCCGCAGGATCCAGCGGTGGAAGTGGGCGTTGTGATCCCAGGGACGGGCGGCGTGGAATCGTTCGAGGGCGCGCAGGACCCGGCGCGGCAAGGACGTCATGCCCTCAGTCCAGCAGACGGGTTCGGTCGCCCGACGTGGGCACTCGGGAGGTAACCGGCTCGCAGGGGTGCCGAGTGTGCGGCCCGCGTGAGCCGGTACCTTGCTGGGAAGGCCACTGCGGGGAGAAGCACATGACCGATCCGACGACCACAGACGAGGACGCCCTTCGTCCGCTCCCGGAGGACGGGAAGCCTTCGGGCGGGCCCCGTCGGCTCCTGGGCGCCGTCATGGGCGATCTCAGGGCCGTGGACGGCGCGCTGTACGCGGCGGTGGCCGCCACTCCCACGCCCACGCTCGACCGGACGCTGCGCCATCTGTCGCACGCGGCCGACCACTCCAAGATCTCGTTCGCCATCGCCGCGGCCCTGACGCTGGGCGGGAAGCGGCCGAGGAGGGCCGCGTTCGCCGGCGTCGGGGCGATCGCCGTGGCCTCGGCCTCCGCGAATCTGCTCGGCAAGCGCCTGGTGCGCCGGGCCCGGCCGGACCGGGAAGCGGCCCGCGTGACGGTGGACCGGCACGTTCCGATGCCGACGTCGGCCTCGTTCCCGTCGGGGCACACGGCATCGGCGGTCGCGTTCGCCACCGCCGTCGGCGTGGTCCTGCCGCCCGCCGCGGTGCCGCTCGGGGCGCTGGCGAGCGCCGTCGGCTACTCCCGTATCCACACGGGCGTGCACTATCCGGGCGACGTGGCCGCGGGCGCGGTCCTCGGCATCGCCAGCGCCGCGGCGGCCCTGGCGGCGGCAGCGGCGGCGGCCACACCGTCGGAGCGGACGCAGGCGCTCCTCACCGCGGCCCGTTCGCGGCCACGGATCGGCATCGGCGCCGCCGTACGGCAGTGAAGCCACGGGCTCACCGCCCTACGGCAGTGAGGCCGCGCGGGCTCGTTCATCGGCCCCTCGGCCGCGTTGCGCAGCCCGGCGAAGCGGGGTGCCGCTGCGCCCACCCGTGCCGCCTGGGGGCACCTCCCAGGCCCTCAAGGCACTGGAGAGGCACGACTGCCCGCAGCTGAGCGGGACCGGCGGCCCCCAGCGCGCCCCGGCTCCCGGCCAGTCATCGGCCATCCGGCCCCCGGCTAGTCCAGAAGCACTGCAGCGGACCGGCGTACGTCGACGGCGGTGAGGGCCAGGGCCAGCGGGCCCGGGGCCAGGAAGGCCAGGGGCAGCAGCATCCAGGCGCACAGCGCGGCCGTCGCCACGGCGAGCAGGACCAGTCCGCTGCCGCCCGCGTCCGCCACGGCGTCCCGGGCGGCGCCGCGCACCGCCGCGCGCCAGTCGATGAGCGACTCGGGGCGGGCACAGGCGCGAAGGGCGACGACCGCCGCGCAGGCGCCTATGGCGGCGGCGATCACGGCGAACAGCGGCGCGCCGGGCAGGCCCGCCCCGGCCAGCGCCACGTCGGCCGCGAGCAGCAGCAGACCCGCCAGGGCGACGGCACCCGCCAGCAGGTCACCGGCTCGCAGCCGTTGCCGTAGCAGGAGGAAGTACCTTCCGGCCGTGACGGGTCGGTCCTGTCCGGCGCCGCGGAGTACGGCGCATGCCGTCGACAGCGCGGCCGGTGCCGTCACCAGCGGCAGGCAGACCACCGCCGTGGCGAGGCCGACGCTCAGGACGTCGGCGAACAGCGTCATGCGCGGCCCGAACACCTCACCGGCCTCGCGTGTCCGCATCCCGCTCACCCCTTCACTCCGGAGCTGGCCATGCCCTCCACCAGGAACCGCTGGAAGGCGAGGAAGAACAGCACGATCGGCAGCAGCGCGATCACCGACATCGCGAACATCGGGCCGAACGCGGAGGTGCTGGAGGCGTCCACGAAGGAGCGCAGCGCGAGGGTCAGCGTGAACTTGTCCGGGTCGAACAGGTAGATGAGCTGGGTGAAGAAGTCGTTCCAGGTCCAGATGAACGTGAAGATGGCGGTCGTGATCAGGGCCGGCCGGGTGAGCGGAAGCACGACCTGGAAGAAGCTGCGGAAGGGGCCGCAGCCGTCGATCCGCGCCGCCTCCTCCAGTTCGCGCGGCAGGCCGCGCATGAACTGCACGATGAGGAAGACGAAGAAGGCCTCGGTGGCGAGGAACTTCGGCAGGATCAGCGGCCAGTAGGTGTTCACCAGGCCCAACTGGTTGAAGATGATGTACTGCGGGATCAGCACCGCGTGGTGCGGCAGCATGATCGTGGCGATCATGAAGGCGAACAGCGGCCCGCGCAGCCGGAACCTGAGGCGTGCGAAGGCGTAGGCGGCGAGCGAGCAGCTGATGACGTTGCCGAGGACCGCCCCGCCGGCGATCAGCAGCGAGTTGCCGAGCAGCCGCCAGATGGAGACGTCGTTGACGCCCTCCATGGCGGTGGAGTAGTTCGACCACTCCAGGTGACTGGGCAGCAGGTCGAGGCTCGCGATGACCTCGTCGGCGGGCTTGAGCGAGGTGGCCAGCAGCCAGGCCAGCGGGTACAGCATGACCAGCAGCGCGGCCAGGCAGCCCAGGTGGAGGGCGACCCGCCCCCAGCGGACGGGCTTGTGGGAAACGGCGGTCGAGGTCATCGGTCCCCCTCGGAGGCGTAGAAGACCCAGGAGCGGGAGGTGCGGAACAGCACCGCCGTGACCACACCGATCACGAGGAGCAGCACCCAGGCCATGGCGGAGGCGTAGCCCATGTGGGAGGCGACGAAGCCGCGGTCGTAGAGGTACATGGTGTAGACGAGGGTCGAGTCGGCCGGCCCGCCCTTGCCCGCGCTGACCGCGAAGGCGGGCGTGAACACCTGGAAGGCCTGGATGGTTTGCAGGACCAGGTTGAAGAAGAGCACCGGGGACAGCATCGGCACGGTGACGGACAGGAACTGCCGCCATTTCCCGGCCCCGTCGACCGCCGCCGCCTCGTACAGCTCGGCCGGTATCTGCTGGAGACCGGCGAGGAAGATGACCATCGGCGCGCCGAACTGCCACACCGTCAGCAGGGCCACGGCGAGCAGCGACCAGCCGGGCTTGTTGACCCAGCCGCCGGTGCCGAGCAGGTTGTCGACCGTGCCGCCGTCGTTGAAGACCGCACGCCAGACGAGGGCGATGGACATCGACGCGCCGAGCAGCGAGGGCGCGTAGAAGGCGGAGCGGTAGAAGGCCTTGCCGCGCTTCATGCCTTTCAGGGCGAGCGCGACGACCAGGGCGAGGGCCAGTTGCAGGGGCACGGCGATGACGACGTACGTCACCGTCGTCACGACCGAGCGCCAGTAGCGCGGGTCCTCGGTGAACATCTGCACGTAGTTGCGCAGGCCCACCCACTTCGGCGGGTTGAACAGGTCGTAGTCGGTGAACGACAGGTACAGCGACACGGCCATCGGCAGCAGGGTCAGGACGATCGCGCCGAGGACCCAGGGCGAGAGGAACACCCAGGCGGCGCCCTCGCGTTCGCGCTTGGGGCGGCGCTTCGGGGCGGCGGCGGGGACGCGTTCGGTCGCCGTGGGGATCGCGGTGGTGGTCATGACCTCAGCTCCGCCTTCGCCTCGGTGATGTAGTTCTCGGCCGCCTCGCGGGGCGACATGCGCTCGTACGACACCTGGTCGTAGTCGCGCTGGAAGGTGCTCTGGAGGGCGTTGTCGCCCGCCGGCGGTGCCTGGGGCGGGTCCTTGAGCTTGCCCTCCAGGGAGGCCTGGTAGTCGGCGATGGTCTTGTCGAAGTCCTTGAGCTGCGGGCCGATCTCGTCGCGGACCGTCTCGTTGACGGGGATGCCGCGGCTCGCGCCGAGGATCTTCGCGGCCTGCCGGTCGTTGACCAGGAAGTCGACGAGCTGTGCCGCCTCCTTCGGATGGGCGGTGTTCGCGGAGACTCCGACGAACATGGACGGCTTGAAGTACTGGCCGGGGGTGCCGTCCTCGCCGGACGGCATGGGGGTGAGCGCGACACCGCCCTTGACGAGGGCGAGGAAGCCGCTGGCCGGGGCGTCCCAGTTGGCGTCGGTGACGGAGGTGCCGCGCCCCAGCGGGGTGTTCTCGACGGAGCCGTCGAGCTGGGTGGTCTGCTCGGCGGGCGAAACGGCGCCCTCGCGGCGCAGCTTGTCGGTGAAGGTCCACCAGCGGGTGAGGTCTTCGGCGGTGAAGCCGAGTCCGCCGTCCTCCGTGTAGAGGGCCTTGCCCTGCCCGCGCAGCCAGACCTCGAAGGCGTCCTCGCTCTGCCCGGGGTCGGTCGCCCCGGGCTTGCCGGTCTTCTTCGCCAGGGCGCGCATGGTGTCGGCCCACTGGCTCCAGGTCCAGCTCCTGCCGGGGAGGGGCACGCCCGACTTCTTCCAGGTCCCGACGTCGTAGGCGACGGTCTCGGTGCCGCGGCCCTGCGGGATCGCGTACTGGACGTCGTCCACGCGGCCGGTCGCGAGCAGCCCCTGGTCGATCTCGGAGGTGCGCAGGACGGCTTTCTGCTTCGCCAGGTCGAGCAGGACGCCGCCGGAGGCGTACTGGTCGATCTGGCGGTAGTCCAGCTGCATGACGTCCGGGGCGTCACCGCCGGCGGCCTGGGTGGCGAGCTTCTGCTTGTAGGCGTCGTAGCCGGAGAACGACGTCGTCACGTCGACGCCCGGATGCTGCTTCTCGAACAGCGCGACGGCCTGCTCGGTGCGTTCCGCGCGGTCGGGGTTGCCCCACCACGTGTAGCGCAGCACGATCTTGCCGCCGCCAGCCGATTCCCCGGATCCTCCGCAGCCCGCCAGCACGGCACACAGTGCCAGTGCCGCGGCCGACGCGCAGAACCCCTTTGTCCTGTGTCGCGGCATGCCGAGGTCACCTCTTCCTTATCCTCGGACTTTCTGTCGGCCCCCCTCGCCCCCCCTGTTTCGTTACTCGCTCTGGTGCGGCAGCGTCGTCCCGGGCAGGTTGTACTCGTCCCGCCGGCCGCACATGCCGAAGCCGCCGAGCCGGGTGGGCGCGGCCTCGTAGGCGGTGGCCTCGCCGAGGTAGGCGGGTTCGCCGTCGGCCAACGCGTCGAGCTGGGCGCCGGTGCGTTCGGCGGTGGCCAGGGCGCCTGCCCGCCACAGGGCGCGCCAGGTGGGCACCTTGTCGCGCACGATCCGGGCGGCGGCCCGCTGGAACTCCAGGTACGGGCCGTTGTCACCGGCGACGAGCGCCTCGCGCAGGGTGAGGTAGCCCTCCACGGCGAGGTCCCGGCGGCGCTGGGCGGCCGCCGCCGTCTCCGGTCCCGTGCCGGGCGGCAGGGCCGCAGCGGCGGCGTACTTCTCCGGGTCGGCGAGCACCTCGGGCGGGAAGGTGAACACGGCGTCCCCGGCCTCGGGCAGGCCGCTGTTCTGCATCAGCACGGTGATGCGCAGATCACCGCCCTGCACCATGCGGTGCACGGTGCCCGGCGTGAACCAGGCGAGGGAGCCGGCTTCCAGGGGGATGTCCCGGTAGCCGTCGGGACTCAGCGTCTGGACCGCCCCCCGGCCGCCGGTGACGACGTACGCCTCGGTGCACACCAGGTGCAGATGCGGGCTGCCGCCGCAGACGCCGTCGGCGGCCTCCCAGTCGTAGGCGCTCAGGTGGGACAGGCCGATCGCGCCGGGCAGCGGGTGCGGCAGGGCGGGCTTGGCGCCGTTCACCACGGCAGGCCCTCCAGGTGCGTGCCGACCCGGTCGCGGTCCCAGGCGCCGTCGGCGACGACGAGCCGGTAGCGGAAGGCGAAGGACTCGCCCGGCGGGAGTTCGAACTCCTCGAAGAACGCCCAGGAGAAGGCGACCGTCGGGAAGGGCTCGGAGCGGACGAACCAGTGTGACTCGTGGATCGCGGACGTCTCGTCGAGGTTCTCGGGCGCGTGCGCGAAGACGAGGGTGGAGTGGCCGTCGACGTCGTCGTGCTCGGTGGTGAAGGCGAGCCAGGGGCCCTGGGTGCCCATCAGCTTGCCCGCGTCGGCGTCGGTGTCCGGGGCGAAGACCGTGCCGCCGGTGAAGTCGCGCGGGCCGCGCCACTGGAGTCCGGTGTAACCGGCCATCTCACGGCCGGCGGTGGTCGGGGAACCGAAGGCCAGCGGCTCGGAACGGACGTTGGTGAGGCGGATCGACCAGTCCAGGGCCCAGGCGCCGGCCTCCTCGTCCACCGAGTGCACGGTCAGCCCCCGCACCTCGCGCGCCCACTCCTCGCCGCCGTTCTCGACCCAGGTGAGCTCCTCGGTGAAGGCGAGGCGGTCGTCCTCGACCGTGAACTCCGTAAATCCGTCGTGCCGCATGGAGCCGACGCGCTCGGGCAGGCGCAGATAGCCCTGGCCGTGGACGTAGCAGTTGCCGCCCCAGAAGTTCTGGCCGGACAGATGGCTCGCGGTCATCTGCAGGCCCTTGTGCCAGCGGTGGTCGTTCGGCCGGTAGCCGGTGACCGTGCGGCCGGACAGGGTGCGCACCGGGTGGGCGTACGGCTTGCGGGCCTCGAAGGGGTCCGGGTCGGGGCGGTAGACGTAGCGGAGGATCTCCGTGCCGTTCGCCGCCGTGACGGCGATGTCCTCGCCGTGGGTGTGGGTGACGCGGATGCTCATGCGCGCTCCTTGGGGGCCCAGTCGGGGTACTCGCCGTGCATGGCCTCGTAGAAGGGGTCGCCGGGGCCGATCTCGCCCGCGTGCACGGAGCGGCCGGTGAACGCCGCCTTGTACAGGGCGGCGGCGAACTCCAGGGTGGCGCGGGCGTCCTGGCCACTGCCCGGTGGCCGGGTGTCGTTGTCGTAGGCGTCCAGGAGGGCGCCCAGCTGGGCGGTGTGGGAGCTGGGCACGTCGTTCGAGGGGGTCCGCCAGCCGATGGCGCGGTCGGAGGCGACGTGCGGGGCCGGGGTGTAGACCCAGCTGTCGTTGGAGTGGCCGTACAGGTGGGTGAGTTCGACCGTGGCGTCCGCGCAGTCGATGCGGATACGGCTCACCTCGTCCGGCGAGAGCACGCTGTTGACGACGGTGGCGAGGGCGCCGCTGCTGAACCGGACCAGGGCGGTGGAGACGTCCTCGCTCTCGGTGTCGTGGACGAGCCGGGCGGCCATGGCGCGGATCTCCTCCCACTCGCCGAGCAGGTGCAGCATCAGGTCGTACTGGTGGATGCCGTGGCCCATGGTGGGGCCGCCGCCCTCGCTGGCCCACTTCCCGCGCCACGGCACGGCGTAGTACGCGGCGTCCCGGTGCCAGGTCGTCTGGCAGTGCGCCACCAGCGGGGCGCCCAGCTCGCCGCTGGTGATCAGCTCGCGGGCGTGCACCGCGCCGGAGCCGTAGCGGTGCTGGAAGACGACCGCCGCGTACGCCCCGGAGGCCTCCTCGGCGGCGGCGATCTCGTCGTACTCGGCGAGCGACAGGGTGAGCGGCTTCTCGCACAGCACCCAGGCGCCGGCCTTGAGCGCGGCCACCGTCTGGTCGCGGTGCAGGGAGGGCGGCGTCCCGATGAGGACCAGATCGGGGCGGACGGCGTCCAGCATCGCGTCCACGAAGGTGTACCCGGCGACCTGGTCTCCGGCCAGCTCGCGGAAGGCGTCGAGGCGCTCCTGGTCGACGTCGACGGCGGCGACCAGTTCCACCCGGTCGGAGTGGGCCCGCAGCGCCGGCAGATGACTGCCGCTGACGATCGCTCCGGTGCCGACGACGGCCACGCGGCGGCGGGCGGGGGACAAGGACATGCGGCGCTCCTCGGACGGCCGGCGGACACACGCTGGGGAAGCCCTTTCGAAAGCACTGTGGAGCCTTGGAAAGCGCTTGCACCCGGAAGCCGACCCTAGGCGTGAGCGAATGTCTGGACAACCCCCCTGCAGCGACCTGCACAAGGTCTTTCCGAGCATTCTCCCAGCTCGGGGGTGAGATTCGGGTTGTTGTCAGCACCATGGAAAGCCGCGTGCCCCGCGCTTCGATGGTGGTGTTGACCCCACCACGAACCGGGCTGCCAGCCGGAGTGATCGAACCGCGACCCGTCCCTAGCGTTCTGTCGTACCGCACCCTCCTCTCCGGCATGTCCCTGCCAGTCCCGAGGTGGGCATCGGCGACAGAAAGGACACCCACCCGTGTTATCCCGCTTCCCGGGAACCGCGCGACGAGCAGCCCTGGCCCTGACGGCCGCCGCCCTCGCCCTGACCGCACTGCCCGCCACGGCCGGGGCGAGTCCCGGCTCCGACCCCCTCGCCCGCTACCACCACCAGCGCCTCACCTGGAAGAGCTGTGTCCTCGAACCGGACGACACGACCGGCAAGGAACTGGAGCAGGCGGGCGCCCGCTGCGCCGACGTGACCGTCCCGCTGGACTACGCGGACCCCGGCGGCCGCACGATCACCGTCGCGATCTCCCGGATCCGGGCCACCGACACCGCCCGCCGCGTCGGCCCGCTGCTGCTCAACGGCGGCGGCCCCGGCGGGCAGACCCTCGGCGACCCGCCGTGGGTGCGCAAGGCGATGAAGGACGTCGCCGCCCGGTACGACGTGGTCGGCGTGGATCCCCGTTTCGTCGGCCGCAGCACACCGCTGGACTGCCGCTGGCCGACCGGCTCGGCATGGCGCGGGGCCGGTGAGGACCGGGCGGGCTTCGACCGCATGGCCGCCTTCTCGAAGGACCTCGCCGAGCGCTGCCGCACCCACGCGGGCGATGTCCTCCCCCACGCCACCACCCGTAACACCGCGCGCGACATGGACGTCGTCCGGGCCGCGCTCGGCGAGCGGCGGATCTCCTACCTGGGTTACTCGTACGGCAGTTACCTCGGCGAGGTGTACGCCACGATGTTCCCCGGCCGGACCGACCGGGTCGTCCTCGACGGTGTGATCGATCCGGACCGGTACGGGCCCCGGCTGCTGCGGGGCGTCGAGCGGGCCAACCGCCGCGCGCTGGAGGGCTGGGCCTCCTGGGCCGCAGCCCGGGAGACGACTTACGGACTGGGCCGCACACCGGGCGAGGTGCTGGCGACCGTGGACCGTGTCCGCGAGGCCGCGGCCCGCACGCCGCTGCGGCTCGGCGGCCACCGGCTGGACGAGCACGTGATGCCGATCGTCGCCTTCAACGGCCTGTCGCAGCACAACGACACCGCCTACGGGGACTTCGCGCAGGGCGTCCGGGACATGCTGCGGGCGTCGCGGGGCCAGCGGGTCACGCCGTCACCGTGGCTCGCCGGGGTGCTCGAGTTCGTGCTCACGGACACCGACTCCCCCTACGGCAGCGTGCAGACGGCGATCCTGTGCGGCGACGGCCCCGCTCCGCGCGACCCGGAGGTGTACTGGCGCGAGGTCCAGCGCACCCGCGCACAGGACCCGCTCTTCGCGCCCGTGACCAACAACCTCAACCCGTGCGCCTTCTGGGAGCGGCCACGCGAGCGCCCGACCACGGTCCGGGACGACCTGCCGGCCCTGCTGGTCAACGCGACCGGGGATCCGCGCACCGACTACGACGGCGCCCGGGCGGTCCGCGGCATGTGGCCCTCCTCGCGGCTGATCACCGTGACCGGCGCCGACCAGCACGCGGTATACGGCGTTTACGGCGTTCCCTGCGTCGACGACACGGTCAACGCGTACCTCGCCACGGGGCGCCTGCCGGCCCGGGACGTGAGCTGCGCCGCGCCCGCCCGGTGAGAGGGGGCTCGCGGCACCTGACCGGTGAGTCCAGGCTCGCGGCGTCCGTGCCGCGAGCCGACACCGGCTTCCCCCGCGGTCCGGTGACCACAAAGACCAGAACCTCCGTTGGTTCCGCAAGAGAGACAGCCCGTCGGCGCCGGTGCACCATGTGGCCCACGTCACCCTCCCCACAGGGCCTTTACCTACCCGCAACGACGTACCGACAGGTGGTGGCACACGTGCGCCTGCGCACCCCCCTCGCCCTGCTCGGGGCCGCCGTGCTCGTGCTCGTCGGACCACCGCTGCTGACCACCGGCAGCGGCTCCGAGACCGGCACACAGATCCCGGGCCTGCGTTTCATGGTCCCCAACACGCCCGGCGGAGGCTACGACATCACGGCCCGCACGGCCGCGAAGAACGCCGAGGACGCCGAACTGACCCACAACATCGAGGTGTTCAACCTCCCCGGGGCCGGCGGCACGGTCGGACTGAGCCGGCTGGTGAGCGAGCACGGCAACGGCAAGCTCGCCATGTCCATGGGCCTCGGGGTCGTGGGCGCCGTCCGCTCCAACGACGCGCCGAAGACGCTCGGCGACACCACGCCGATCGCCCGGCTCACCGAGGAGCAGGACGTCGTCGTGGTCGCCAAGGACTCGCCGTACAAGACGATCGACGATCTCATCGGCGCCTGGAAGGAGAACCCGGGCAAGCTCCCGGTGGGCGGCGGCTCGTCGCCCGGCGGGCCCGACCACCTCGCGCCGATGCTGATGGCGCGGGCCGCCGGGATCTCCCCGAAGCAGGTCAACTACATCCCGTTCGACGGCGGCGGCGAGCTGCTCGCCTCGATCCTCGGCAACAAGGTCGCCTTCGGCGTGTCCGGCGTCGGCGAGTACCTGGACCAGATCAAGGCGGGCGAGCTGCGGCTGCTCGCGGTCACCGGCCCCGAGCGCGTCGAAGGGCTGGACGCGCCCACGCTGAAGGAGGCCGGGTACGACGTCAACTTCACCAACTGGCGCGGCATCGTCGCCCCGCCCGGCCTGACCGACAAAGAGCGCGACAAGCTCGTGCGGCTGCTCGAGGAACTGCACGGCTCGGAGGAATGGCGCAAGTCCCTGGAGCAGAACGGCTGGGACGACGCCTTCCTCACCGGGGAGAAGTTCGGCGCGTTCCTCGACGCCGAGGACAAGCGCGTGGTTTCGGTGCTGAAGGAGCTGGGACTGTGACGACGCAGACCACCGACATTCCCCCCGCGGAGCGCGGCGAGCGGCGCTCGTGGCTGCAGGAGCACTCCGAACTCGGCGTGTGTGCCCTGCTGCTGGTGCTGGGCGTGCTCGTCCTGACGGACGCCCTCACCATGGACGTTGACATCGCCCAGCGCGGCCCGGTCGGCCCGAAGACCGTGCCCGTCGTGGTCGGCGCCGGCCTGCTGGTGATCGCCGCGCTGCTCGCCGTGGACGTGCTGCGCGGCGGCCGGGGCCAGGCCGAGACCGGCGAGGACGTCGACCTGTCCGAACCCGCCGATTGGCGCACGGTGTTGCTGCTCGCCGGGGTGTTCCTCGGCTCGGCCGTCCTGATCGAGCCGCTCGGCTTTCCCGTCGCGGGCGCGCTGCTGTTCTGGGGTGCGGCCTTCGCGCTCGGCAGCCGCAGGACCGACCGCGATCCGCTCATCGCGGCCGGGCTGTCCCTCCTCACCTACGTCGTCTTCAACAACCTGCTCGGCGTGCCCCTGCCCGGCGGTCCGCTGATGGGAGTGCTGTGACATGGACGCCTTCAACTCCCTTCTGGACGGCTTCGGTACGGCCCTCACCCCGGTCAACCTGCTCTGGGCCGTCATCGGCGTGCTGCTCGGCACGGCCATCGGCGTGCTGCCCGGCATCGGCCCGGCGATGGCGGTCGCGCTGCTGCTGCCGGTGACGTACGGGCTCGAACCGACCGGCGCGTTCATCATGTTCGCGGGCATCTACTACGGCGCGATGTTCGGCGGCTCGACCACCTCCATCCTGCTCAACACGCCCGGCGAGAGCGCGGCGGTGGTGGCGGCCATGGAGGGCAACCCCATGGCCAAGTCCGGGCGCGGCGCGCAGGCCCTGGCGGCGGCCGCCGTCGGGCACTTCGCGGGCGGCCTGATCGGCACGATCCTGCTGGTGGCACTGGCGCCGACGGTCGCCAAGCTGGCCGTGGACATCGGCGCGCCGGACTACTTCGCCATCATGGTGCTGGCGTTCATCGCGGTGACGTCGGTGCTGGGCTCGTCCCGCATCCGGGGCCTGGCCTCCCTGCTGATCGGCCTCACGCTGGGCCTGGTGGGCCTGGACCAGATGACCGGCCAGCAGCGCCTGACCTTCGGCTCGCTCCAACTGGCGGACGGCATCGACGTGGTGATCGTCGCGGTCGGTCTGTTCGCGATCGGTGAGGCCCTGTGGGTGGCGGCGCACCTGCGGCGCAGCCCGCCGGAGCCGATCCCGGTGGGGCGTCCGTGGCTGGGGCGCGGGGACGTGAACCGGACCTGGAAGTCGTGGCTGCGCGGCCCGTTCATCGGGTTCCCGTTCGGCGCGATCCCGGCGGGCGGCGCGGAGATCCCGACCTTCCTGTCGTACGTGACGGAGAAGCGTCTGTCGAAGCACAAGGACGAGTGGGGCAAGGGCGCCATCGAGGGCGTGGCCGGTCCGGAGTCGGCGGCGTCGGCCTCGGCGGCGGGCACCCTGGTGTCGATGCTGACCCTGGGCCTGCCGACCACGGCGGTCGCGGCCGTCATGCTGGCCGCCTTCCAGCAGTACGGCATCCAGCCCGGCCCGCTGCTCTTCGAACGCGAACCCGACCTGGTGTGGGGCCTGATCGCCTCGCTCTTCGTCGGCATGGTGCTGCTGCTCGCGCTCAACCTGCCGCTGGCGCCGGTGTGGGCGAAGCTGCTGCGCATTCCGCGGCCGTACCTGTACGCCGGGATCATGTTCTTCGCGGCGGTCGGCGCGTACGCGGTCGGCGGTGAGGTGATCGACCTGGTCATCCTGCTGATCATCGGCCTGATCGGCTTCGGCATGCGCCGCTACGGCCTGCCGGTGCTGCCCGCCGTCATCGGCGTGATCCTCGGCCCGAACGCCGAACAGCAGCTGCGCCGCGCGCTCCAGATCAGCGACGGCAGCGTGACGGGGCTGTTCAACACGCCGTTCGCGGTGACGGTGTACGCGGTGATCGTGCTGCTGCTGGTCTGGCCACTGGTGAGAAAGGCGGTGACGCGGGGCCGCGCCGCGGCCTGACCCGGTCATCGGGGCACCCGTTCCCGGGTGCCGTCCGGGAAGCGGATCTCCACCTCGCCGGTCGCGGCGACCCGTACGCGCGGTCCTGAACGCCACGCGTGCGGGTCGCCGTTCGTCTCCGGGGAGGCGCTCAGCACGACGAGGGTCACCAGGAGGTGGGTGCCGCCCGGGTGGGCGGGCAGGGTGAGGTACGGGGTCGCCGAGTGGTGGCCGCAGGCATTGGTGCCGACCCGGTGTTCCACTGCCGTCTCGGCGTCGTGCCACCCCTGCAGGCCGACGAGCATGCTGGTCAGGCCGTCCGCGCGCCGGGCCAGCGCCCAGCCGGGGCCGGTCCGGGCGGCCGGTGGCGCGGTGTCGTCGGCGACGGCCCAGCCGCCCTCGCGTACGGGCGTGCCGGGCGGCGCGTCGACGCGGTGCACCCGGACCTCCCAGGGGCCGTGCACCACGCTGACCGTCTCGATGCGGTGGCCTTCGTCGCTGCCCGGGAGCACCGCCCGGTGCCAGGAGGCGGCCCGCGTGCCCTCGACGCCGAGGGGGTGGATGCGACCGCGCGGGGTGGGCGTGCCGTCGGGGGCGAGCAGGGCGATGTGGTTGTCAGGAGCCCGGTCCGCCGGTGTCTCGGGCGCCGTCGCACTGGAGTAGGCGAACCGGGCGTAGTGCGGGCTGTCCTCGGCACGTGCAGGCGGGGGCGGCAGGCGGTCGCTGCCGTGGTTGACGAGCCGGACGATCCCGTCGGCGGCGGTGGAGTGCAACAGCCAGCCCGGCGCCGGTAACGCGAGGCGCACGTCGGCCGTCTCCACCGGGCCGGGTTCCTCGGGCGCGGTCCACACGGGGTGGTCGGCGGGCAGGAGCAGGCCGAGGAAGGCTTTGCTCGCCCAGTACGGGGAGGCCGGGCCCGAGTACCGCTGGGTGACGGGAAGGAAGGGCCCGTACCAGCCGAGCGTGAGCAGCCCCTGCGCGTCGGGCACACCACGCTCGGCGAAGTGCTTCAGCGCGCCGGAGGCGAGACGGCGGGTGCGGCCGGGCGGCAGTGGAGTGGCGTCGGCGAGGACGCCCGCCCACAGCGGGGCCGCCGTCGCGAAGCGGTAGGTGAGCGAGCGGCCTTGGTGGACGGGAGCACCGTCGGTGCCGAAGAAGTGCTGGTGGTCGTGGAGGAACGACCGCAGGCGTCTCCGGTGTTCGGCCACCAGCCGGGGGTCGGCGCGCGGCCCCGCGATACGGGCCCACAGGACCGGATAGAGGTGCAGCGCCCAGGCGTTGTAGTAGTCGAACTTGCGGCCGTCGCCGTCGGTGTACCAGCCGTCGCCCCGGTACCAGTCCTCCAGGCGGGCGAGGCCGGCGTCGATCTCGGTGCGGCTGTGCGGGGCGCCGACGGAGGCGAGGAACTCCTCGGTGATGACCTGGAACAGCCGCCAGTTGGAGTCGTTGACCACGGCTCCGACGAAGCCGCCCAGCCAGTCGGCGACCCGCTGCCGCACCCGGTCGTCGAGCCGGTCCCAGATCCACGGGCGCGTCTCGTGCAGGGCGATGGCGAGGGACGCGGCCTCGACCATGGGCTGGGAGCGGTCGGTGATGGGCGGCCAACGGTCGGGGCCGTGCGGGTCGGTGCCGGCCGCCAGTCCGGCCGCGTACCGCTCGATCAGGCCGGACACTCCCTGCCCGCCCGCACCGGCGATACGGAACGCGGCCAGCAGGAAGGATCGGGCGAAGCCCTCCAACCCGTCCGACCAGGGCCCGGAGTGGCTGGGCGGGCCGGGCAGCCGGTACTGGGCCAGGCCCGGGGAGGCGTAGGGCGTCAGGGCGTCGAGGAGACGGTCGGCGATCGCCTCCCAGTGGGCGCGGGCCCAGCCGGTGAGGGGCGAGGTCAGCGGGTCGGGGGGTGGCAGGTGGGGCAGGTTGGGGAGGTGCGTCGGGTCGGGGAGCGACACGTGCGGCGCGCTCATGCGGGTGCGGTTCCTCCGTTGGTCACAGGGCGCGCCCGGGCGGGGGCGCGCCGACGCTGTCGCGTACGACGATGTGGGTGCCGAGCAGATGGTGGGCCCCGGCGGCGTGCTCGGGGTCGCGCAGCGCGATGCGCACGGCGGCGCGGCCGAGTTCCTCCGCGGGGGTGCGGACGGTGGTGAGGGGCGGGTTGAAGTCCTCCGCGAGCGGGATGTCGTTGTAGCCGACGACGGAGATGTCACCAGGAACGCACAGTCCGGTGTCGGCGATGGCGCGCAGGGCACCGGCGGCGACCATGTCGTCCCCGGCGAATACGGCGGTGAACTCCCTTGTCGCTTTGAGGAGTTCGGTCATCGCGCGGTGGCCGGCGGCCCGGCCCAGGCCGCAGTCGACGACGTGTGCGGCTTCGGGCGGCAGCCCGTGCTCGGCGAGGGCGGCCCGGTAGCCGGCGACGCGGGCGTCGAGGGCGGTGTTGCCGGGCAGCCCGCCGAGGAAGACGATCCTGCGGTGGCCGGCCGACAGCAGGTGGGCGGTGACGGCGCGGGCCCCGGCCTCGTTGTCGAACTCGACGACGAGCGCCGGGATGTCCGGGTCGGGCGCGGGCCGCCCGCAGAGCACCAGCCGGGCCCCGGTGGAGTCGAGGGCGTGGGCGTAGTGGGCGACGCGCTCGCGGTAGGCGTCGTCCTCGACGACCCCGCCGACCAGGATCACCAGCCGGGCGCCCTCCTCCCGCATGAGCTGCACGAACTCCATCTCGCGCTGGGCGTCGCCGCCGGTGGCGCCGACCACGCAGAGCCAGCCGCGGTCGGCGGCCTCGGCTTCGACGCCCTCGGCGACCTGGGCGTAGAAGGGGCTGGTGACCTGGCGGACCACGACGGCGGCCATCTTGCGGCCGCCGCCGACCAGGGCGCGGGCGTGTGCGTTGGCCACGTAGTCGAGGTCGCGGGCCGCGCGCAGGACCCGGGCCCGGGTCGCCGGGGGCACCGGGTGGTTGCCGCTGAGCGCCCGGGAGGCGGTGGCCGTGGACACGCCCGCCCGCTCGGCGACCTCGCGGATCGTGACCCGCCCCTTGGACACCATGTCGTTCCCCATCCCCCGCGTCTCCTCTTCGGCCCACCGCTGCTCAGGTGTTGGCCGCGTAGTCCTTGGCGTATTCCTCGGCCATTCTGTCGCCGCCCCGGCTCCGCCACTTCTTCACGGCCGCGTCCCACTCGGACATGGGCAGGCGCCCGGCGATGATCCCGGTGATCGTGTCGTCCAGGAACGTCTTGAGGGTGGCGCCCTGGGAGTTGTTCGTCGCGGACTGGAGCCCGAAGGAGGCGTCGCGGATGGCGTGCGGTACGACCTTCTGCTGCCAGGCGTGCAGGGCGCGCACGGCGTCGGGCATGCCGGGCACGAACAACACCTGGGGACCCTCGGCGAGGTACTTCAGCGGCAGGTTGGTGTTGTTCTCGACCTCGCCGAGCTTGGTGAACTCGGGCGATCCGTCCTTGGCGCGGGTGAAGTGGACGCCCTCGACGCCGTAGTGGACGAGTTCCCACTCCTGACTGCCGAAGGGCGCGGCGAGGTAGTCGAGGATGCGCAGCAGCAGTTCGATGCGCTCCTTCTTCGCCTGCTTCAGGACGGTGTAGCCGAAGGAGCGGCGGGCGGCGACGATGCCGCCGGGCTCGCCGCCGACGTTGTACGGCAGGGCCGCGGCGGGGCTCATCTTGCCCTTGGATTCCCGGTACTTGGGCAGGTAGGCGCCGAACCCGTCCTGCATGGAGCCGACGGTGCCGTTGTAGTAGAGGGTCGTCAGGTCGATCTGGGAGATGGTGGTGGCGTCGGGGTGGTAGGAGCCGTTCTTGCGCAGCTGGGCCTGGAAGGCGATGGACGCCTTGTAACGCTCGTCGGCCGCGGCCGGCAGGAAGGTGCCGTCCTTGGTGACGGCCCAGCGCTGGGGCGCGTTGTGGGCGGCGGAGTGGTAGGCGTTGCCGAACAGGGAGCCGTTGGCGGCGCCGAGCATGTACGTCCGGCCGCGGGTGCCCCGCCGGGCCACGGCGGTGAAGTCCTCGGCCGTCCAGCCCTCCTTCATGCCCGCGTCGGCGAACATGTCCTGGTTGATCCAGAGAGTGGAGCCGGGCAGCGGGCGTTCCAGCGGGATGCCGTAGATGCGGCCGCCGATACGGCCCATGTCGCGCCAGGCGTGGGTGGGGATGCCCGCGAGGTTGGGGTAGTCGGCGATCGCGTCACCGGAGAGGTACGGCGTGAGGTCCTGGGCGCGACGCTGCACGAACTGCGCCTCTCGGGGCAGGGTGAAGCCGGCGAACATGTTGATGATGTCGGGCAGGGCGTCGGCGTCGCCGGCCATGACCGTCGCCATCTTCTTCTGGTAGTCGGCCTGGGAGATGATCGTGTACTCGATCTTCACGCCGAGGGCCTTCTCGACGGCCACCCAGAAGCGGTTCTGCGAGGCGGGCTTGGGCGGCGTGCCGAAGGAGACGGTCATGACGCGGACGGTGGAGCCGTCGCCCGGGGTGCGGGAGACGGACTTGACCAGGTCGGACGGGTAGGACGTGTAGCCGGCCTGGACACCGGCGTCGGTGGGGGCCAGGTCGGGCTTGGGCCCGGCGGCGGGCCGGTAGGCGGGCCAGGGGGCGAGCTTCTTGCCGGCGTTGGAGACGTCGCTGTCGCCGGAGTCCGAGGAGGAGCAGGCGGTCAGCAGACCGGGGACGGAGACGGCGGCACCACCGGCTGCCACGGTACGCAGCAGGGTGCGTCGGGACATGCTGGGCATGGGTGAATCACCTCGTGTCGGCTCGGTTCAGCTCTTGATGGCGCCGGTGAGCACGCCTTTGGTGAAGTACTTCTGGAGGAACGGGTAGACGAGCAGGATCGGAACGGTGGCGATCACGAGCACCGCCATCTGCACGGTCTGCGGAGCGGTGACGGTGGCCTCGCCGGTGGTCGCGTCGGTGAGTCCGGCGCCGGACACCACATACGTGCGCAGCACCTGCTGGAGCGGCCAGTGGTCGCTCTCCAGGTACAGCGAGGCGTAGAACCAGGAGTTCCAGTAGGCGACGGCGTAGAACAGGCCGACGACGGCGAGCGCGGCCTTGGACAGCGGCAGCACCACCGACACCAGCACCCGCCAGTCCCCCGCCCCGTCCAGCCGGGCCGCCTCGTACAGCTCCTCGGGGATCGACTGGAAGAAGCCGCGCAGGACGACCAGGTTGAACACGTTGACCAGGACGGGCAGGACGAGCGAGGCGTACGAGTCGAGCAGGCCGAGTTCCTTGACGAGCAGGAAGCTCGGGATCATGCCGGGCGGGAAGAGGAACGTGAACAGCACCAGCAACAGGACGGGCTTGCCGCCGAAGACGCCCGGGCGGGACAGCGCGTAGGCCAGGGTCACCGTGCAGGCGAGGCTGAGCAGGGTGCCGACGATCGTGACACCGGCGCTGACGCCGAGGGCGTGGGTGACGATGCCGCCGTCGAAGATGTCGCGGTAGGCGTCGAGCGAGGGTTCGGTGGGCCACAGCACCCAGCCGCCGTTGTCGACGACCTCCCGGGTGGACGCCAGCGAGGTCGACACGATCACCAGGAACGGCACGCACACCAGCAGCACGACGGCGGCGAGGGCGAGGGCCTTCGCGGCCTGGGTGAGCGGCCGGGGTTTCTCCATCCAGCCGGGCCGGGCGGACGCGCTCACTTGTAGACCCCCTGTTCGCCGAGGCGGTGGGCGACCTTGTTGGCCGCGTAGACGAGGAGGGCGCCGACGACCCCCTTGAACAGGCCCGCGGCGGCCGCGAATCCGTAGTCGCCGCCGACGATGCCCTGGTAGTAGACGAAGGTGTCGATGACCTCGGCGGTCTCCGGTCCGACCGCGTCGCGTTGCAGCAGCATCTGCTCGAAGCCGACGGAGAGGATGTCGCCGAGCCGCATGATGAGCAGCAGCACGACCACCGGGCGGATGGCGGGCAGGGTGACGTGCCAGAAGCGCCGCCAGGGTCCGGCGCCGTCGATGGCGGCGGCCTCGTACTGCTGCTCGTCGACCTGGGCGAGCGCGGCCAGGAAGATGATCGTGCCCCAGCCGGCGTCCTTCCAGATGACCTGGGCGACGACGAGCGGCTCGAAGGCGTCCGGGTTGCCGATGATGTCGACGGTGTGCAGACCGGCCCCGCTCAGGCCGCTGTTGAGCAGGCCGGTGTCGCCCAGCACCTGCTGGAACAGCGCGACGACGATCACCCACGAGATGAAGTGCGGCAGATATGCCACCGACTGCACGAACCGGCGCACCGAGCTCCAGGTGAGGGTGTGCAGCAGCAGGGCGAGGCCGAGCGGCACCGGGAAGTAGAAGACCAGCTGGAGGACGGCGATCCAGAGGGTGTTGAGGACGGAGTCCCAGAACGCCGCGTCCTCGAACATGCGCTGGAAGTTGCCCGGGCCCACCCAGGGGCTGCCCCAGAGGCCGTCGAACGGCACGTACTCCTTGAAGGCGATGACGTTGCCCACGAGTGCGCCGTAGTGGAACAGCAGGAAGTAGGTGACGCCGGGCAGCATGAGCAGGAACAACGCCTTGCTCTGAAAACCTTTACCCTTACGCTGCACCCCATGGGGACCGCGTCGGCCCGGACTCGCCCCCTTCGTACCTGCTGGTTCCCGTAAGGCAGTTGCCACGGCTCCCCCTCACCTCGGCATGTCCGGTGAAGGGAAGTTAAAACGTTTTCACTATGCGGTCAACACTTCTGACACAGGCGCGAGTTGACCCGGCCGGCCTTCAGGCCGAGAGCAGTCCCCGGCCGAACCAGTCGGCGGACGAGCGCACGCCCGGCAGGGCGAAGAAGTATCCGCCGCCGGTCGGGGAGATGTAGTCCACGAGCGGTTCGTCGATCAGGCGGGTCTGCGTGGCCTCGAACTGGCGCCGCACGTCCTGCTGGTAGCAGCAGAAGACCAGGCCCATGTCGAGGTTGCCGACGCTGTCGACGCCCCGGTCGTAGTTGTAACCCCGGCGCAGGATGCGGGAGTCGTCAGTCGCCGCGGTGCGCGGGTTCGCGAGACGGATGTGGGCGTCGAGCGGGATGGCCGTGCCGTGCGGGTCCTTGGCGTAGTTCGGGCTGTCGGTCTCGCGGGCGCCGTCCAGCGGGGCACCGGTGTCCTCGCGCCGTCCGAACATCTGCTCCTGCTCGGTCAGCGAGACGCGGTCCCAGAACTCCACGAGCATCCGGATGATCCGGACGACCTGGTAACTGCCCCCGGTCGCCCAGCCGGGTTCGCCCTGCCCGTCGCCGACCCAGACGAGGTGGTCCATCTCGCGGGACGACGCGACGTCCGGGTTGGCTATGCCGTCCTTGAAGCCCAGCAGGTTGCGCTGGGCGCCGCTGGGCCGGGGCGCGTTCTGGAAGCCGTCGACGCGCCAGCGGATCTGCATCGCGCCCCGCGTGTGCTTGGCGATGTCGCGCAGGGCGTGCAGCACGGTGTCCTGCCGCGCCGCGCAGATCTGGAGGGACAGGTCGCCGTGGCACTCGGCGGGGTTCAGGTTGTCGTTGGGGAAGGTGCGCATGGGCGTGAGCCTGCGCGGCTTCGCCTCGGCGAGTCCGTAGCGGTCGTCGAAGAGGGAGGCTCCGACGCCGACGGTCACGGTGAGCGCGTCGGCCGGGACGACCGGGCCGAGGATGCCGTTGTCCGAGGGCGGGGCGCCGACACCCAGGTCCGCAGGGGTGCCGCCGGCGGTGAGGAAACGGGCTCGCTGGGTCAAGGTCCGCAACAGGTCGGTCAGTTCCGCGCGGTCGCCGGCGATGACGTCGAAGGAGACGAAGGCGGCGGCCTTCTGCTGGGGGGTGAGGATTCCGGCCTGGTGGGGGCCGTGGAAGGGCACGGCGGCATCGCCCGTCCCTTCTGCGGCCTGGGCCGTGCCGTCACCGCTCTCGGCGAGCGCGGACCCGCCCCCGGCCAGTACGGCTCCCACGGCTCCGGCGCCCAGGGCCGTCCTGACGAAGGAACGGCGGCCGGCGTGGGCGGGGCAGCCCGGCGGAGGCGTGTCGGCGGACGGCATGAGGGTGTTCCCTTCGGCGTGTTCGTCGTGCTGGCGGTGGTGGCCGGCGCTCACGCGGACTTCCTGATCTCGAGCAGGTCCGGTACGGGCGACAGGTCTTCCAGTAGCTGCCCCGTGGCGCCGTCGATCCGGTCCTTCGCGGTCCGGCCGAGCCGGTCGACGGGAGTCCAGCGGCCGTCACGGTGCTGGGCGTCGAGCAGCGTCCGCAGGCGCGCGATGCCCGCGTCCACGGTCGGGAGCAGATGCGGAGCCCGGGTGGTGAGCAACGGCCGCAGCACGGTGAGCAGTTCGCGGGTACCGGCGAGGTCGGCGTCGGCCGTGGCCAGTGCGGTGCCGCTGCCCTGGTCGGTGTCGCCGGTCAGCTCGAACTGGAGGGTGTTCTCCAGGATCTCGTGGGCACGCAGGGGCAGGTCGGAGGGGTCGAAGTCCTGATGCGGGAAGGCCGTGCGCAACCCCGCCGCGTCGGCTGCTAGTTGATCCGCCGGGCCCTTGAGCTCACCGGCCGACTGGCCGTGCCACAGCCCGTACTCGATCCGGTGGAAGCCGGTGAAGTCCTTGTCGTGGATCCCGCCCGGCAGACCGTCGGGCCGGCCGTTGATCTTCTGGTCGAAGTCCTCGAAGGTGCCGTAGGCGGCGCCGAGGGAGGCGTAGGTGCGGTGCGCGGTCAGCCAGTCGGCGCGTGCCGTGTCCAGGTGCCCGCCGCGGATGTCGTCCCTGAGTGTCCGGGTCTCGGTGACGAGGGTGGCCAGGCCCCGGTTCACGTACGCCTTGTACGCCCGCAGCGGTCCCGCGAGATCCCGCGCGGAGACGGGGACCACGGCCCCGGCACCGGCTTCGCCGCCGACGCGGACCGCCTTGGAGGTGACGGCCTTGCCGTCGGCGGGGACACAACGCCAGGCGTACGTGCCGCCCGCCACGGTGGCGACGAGGTCCCGGGTGGTGCCGGGGGCCAGGCCCTCGATCTCGCCGTAGACCGCGTGGGTGGCCGGGTCGATGAGGTACACCTCGGACGTCTGGTCCCCGGTGTTGCGCATCTGGAAGGTCTGCCGCCCCGGCTCCGGCGCCGTGAAGCCCTGACCGCAGTTCTTGGCGGAGACGGCGACCGTCTCGCCCCCGGCGGGTTTGGGGCGTGCCAGGGCGACGACGAGTCCGGCCAGGACCGCGGGCACGGCGACCACGGCGACGGGGACGAGCCAGGCGGGGCGGCGGCGGGTGGGCTCCGGGGCAGGAGTGGGAGTGGGCCTCGGGCTGGGAGCACCTCCCCGCACACCCCTCACGAACAGCGTCATCACCACGCCGAGATATCCGACGTACCCGGCCACCTGGAGCCACGTCATCGTCGGCGTCAGGTTGAGCACACCCTGCAGCAGCGTGCTGTACCAGGACCCGGCGTCGACGCTGCCGCTGAGGTCAACGGCGTAGGCCGTCCCGCCGGGCAGGACCGCGCCCTCCTGGAGGTCGCGCAGTCCGTAGCCGAGCACGCCCGCGGCGATCACGATGAGGACGGCGCCGGTGGCGGTGAAGAAGCGGGTGAGATTGATGGAGAGCACCCGGCGGTAGAGCCCCCAGCACAGCACCGCCGCGAGCACGAGGCCGATGCCCGCGCCGGTCAGCGGTCCGGCCGACTCGTGTGCCGCGCGGGCCGTGGTCCACAGGAACAGGGCGGTCTCCAGGCCCTCGCGCCCCACCGCCAGGAAGGAGGTGAGGACCAGCACGCCGGCGCCCATGGTCAGTGCCCCGGTGACCTTCTCCTTGATCTCACCCGCCAGGTTGCGGGCGGAACGGCGCATCCAGAACACCATCGCGGTCACGAAGGCGACGGCGACGATGCTCAGCGTGCCGCCGAAGGCCTCCTGGGCGGCGGTGGACAGCGACGCCGCGGTGAACGTGAGGACCGCGCCGAAGCTCATCGAGAGCGCGATCGCGGCCAGCACGCCGGTCCACACCTGCGGCAGACGGGACTTGGCGCCCGCCCGCACGAGGGTGGCGACCAGCACGGAGACGATGAGACCGGCTTCCAGTCCTTCCCTCAGCCCGATCAGGAAGCTGGGAAACGCGTCGTCCCACATGTGCTGCGGCCCTCCCGGCCCTCCGCCCCGGCCACCGCACAAGCGAGTTAGCCAAGGCATGCCTTACCGACGCCGACCATCATGACCTCGATTCTCTGGGCATCCGGTCATGAATGCCTCACGGCACGGCAAAAGTCCGGCGTCCAACTCCCCATCAGGACCCGGCGGAGGGTGCCGGGCCCGGCTCGACGGACTCAGCCGGACGACGTGGTCGAAGACCACACGCCGAACCACTGCTCGGCACCGAACTCCTCGAACCGCTCCACCTCGGTGAACCCCAGCTTCGCCGCGAGCCGCATCGAGCGGTCGTTGGCGGTCTGGGTGCACAGCACCACCGGCTCGCCGGGCAGCGCCTCGGCGAACCAGCCGAGTGCCGCCGCGCACGCCTCGGCGGCGTACCCGCGTCCCCACGCCTCCGGCAGGAACATGTAGCCGAGCTCGGCCTCACCGCCCTCTGGACGGACGCGCCCCGGGCGTTGCGCGTCGCGCCGGTCGAGCGTGACCGTGCCGATCATCGCTCCGTCGAGGTCGGTCACGAACAGGCCCGGGCGCCGACCGGGCACCTCGGGCACCGCGCGTTCGAGCTCGTCCCGCGGTTGGGGGCCACCGAGGTAGGTGCGCACCTCAGGCGAGGCGAACAGCTCGATGAACGCGGCACGGTCCCGGGCCTCGGACTCGCGGAGCACGAGCCGTTCGGTCTTCATCGGGGCAGGCGGCCAGACGACGGGCCCTATTCCAGTCATGGCGGGCAACCTATCGCAGGCCCGCGAGAGCGGTCCGAAAGAAATGACCTGGTTGCGTGCCGGGCCCCTTGACGCGTCAATGACAACAATGGCTTGATGCATGGGAGCGCTCCCACCTCATCCAGGGAAGGGAATCACCATGCGCAGAACCCGCCGCTCGTCCCCGCGCTTGTCCCCACGCTTACGGATCGTCCCTGTTCTCGGCCTCCTGGCCGCCCTGCTCCTCCCCCTCGGTCTCACCTTCGCGCCCCGTGCCACCGCCGCACCGGCGGCGGCCGACCCCGTCCGCATCATGCCGCTGGGCGACTCGATCACCGGCTCCCCGGGCTGCTGGCGGGCGGTGCTGTGGAACCGGCTGCAGAACAGCGGATATACGGACATCGACTTCGTCGGCACCCTCCCGCCACAGGGCTGCGGACAGGCGCACGACGGTGACAACGAGGGGCACGGCGGCGAGCTGGTGACCAACGTGGCCGACCAGAACCTGCTGCCGGGCAGGCTCGCGTCCACCCGTCCGGACATCGTTGTCATGCACTTCGGCACGAACGACGTGTGGAGCAGCATCGCCCCCGACCGCATCCTCGCCGCCTACACCAAGCTCGTGACCCAGATGAGGACCTCGAATCCGGACATGCGGATCCTCGTGGCGCAGCTCATCCCCATGAACCCGGCCAGTTGCGCGGCCTGTGCGCAGCGCGTCGTCGACTTCAACGCGCGGATCCCCGGCTGGGCCCGGGCGATGAGCACCGAGCGCTCCCCGATCACCGTGGTCGACCAGTGGACGGGTTTCAGCACGGCCACGGACACCTACGACGGGGTGCACCCCAACGCCTCCGGTGACGACAAGATCGCCGCCCGCTGGTTCCCGGCCCTGAAGGCCGTCCTCGACGCGGGCGTCCCGCAGGACCCGGGCGACCCGGGCGACCCGGGCGAACCCGCGGCCTGCACGGCCCGCTTCCGAGCCGTCTCCACGTGGCAGGGCGGCTACCAGGGTGAGGTGACGGTGACGAACACGTCCGCCTCCGCTGCCTCGGGCTGGACCGCGACGGTCGTACCGGCGGGCGGCGCGCGCATCGGTCAGGTCTGGAACGGCACCCTCACCACGGCCGCGGACGGTACGGCCACGGTCACGAACGCGGGGTGGAACGGAACGCTGGCGCCCGGCGCGAGCACCACGTTCGGCTTTGTCGCCACCACCCCGGCAACGGCCGGCGCCCCGGCGGCGACCGTCACGTGTACGGCGAAGAGTTCCGGCGCCTGATACCCGACGCGGGCCCCGGACCGGCCCGACGAGCAACTCGGCATCGACGGCCAACTCACCGCTCCCTCCCCAGATCGGAACGCGACCCGGAACAGGCCCCATCTCCTCCCACCCCCACTTCTGGAGCCGCCATGAGACCCCGCACCGCCCCCACCCCGCGCGTGGCCACCGTGGCCGTCGCCCTCCTCGGCCTCCTGCTCTCCTTCCTCTCCCTCGGCACGCCGGCGCACGCCGCCCCCACCGGCTTCCGCATCGACAACGGCCGTCTGCTGGAGGCGTCCGGGAACGACTTCGTGATGCGCGGCGTCAACCACGCCCACACCTGGTTCCCGGACCGGATCAGCTCCCTGGCGCACATCAAGGCCAAGGGCGCCAACACCGTCCGCGTGGTCCTCTCCAGCGGTGACCGCTGGACCCGCAACGACACCGCCGACGTGGCGAACGTCGTCTCCCAGTGCAAGCAGAACCGGCTGATCTGCGTACTGGAGGTGCACGACACCACCGGGTACGGCGAGCAGAGCGGAGCCGTCACGCTCTCCCGTGCCGCCGACTACTGGATCAGCGTGCAGAGCGCGCTGACCGGTCAGGAGGACTACGTCATCGTCAACATCGGCAACGAGCCGCACGGCAACACCGGCTACACGGCCTGGACGGCCGACACCAAGACGGCCATCCAGAAGCTGCGCAACGCCGGGTTCGACCACACGATCATGGTCGACGCGCCCAACTGGGGCCAGGACTGGGCGTTCACCATGCGGGACAACGCCGCCTCGGTCTTCGCCGCCGACCCGGACGCCAACACGATCTTCTCGATCCACATGTACGGCGTCTTCGACACCGCCGCCGAGATCACCGACTATCTGAACCGCTTCGTCACGGCGAAACTACCCATCGTCGTCGGGGAGTTCGGCCACGACCACTCGGACGGCAACCCGGACGAGGACACCATCCTGGCCGTCGCTCAGCAGCTCCGGCTGGGCTACCTCGGCTGGTCCTGGAGCGGCAACGGCGGTGGGGTCGAGTACCTGGACATGGTCACGAACTTCGACCCGGACCAGCTCACCAGCTGGGGCCGGCGGCTCTTCAACGGCGCGAACGGCATCGCCGCCACCGCCAAGGAGGCCGCGATCTACTCCTCGGGCGGCGGTGACACCACTCCCCCGACGGCTCCCGGCGCCCCGACCGCCTCCGGGGTGACCTCCTCGTCCGCCACCCTGAAGTGGGGCGCCGCCACCGACGCGACCGGCGTCACGGGTTACGACGTCGTCCGGGTCAGCGGGGGTGGCGAGACGGTCGCCACCAGCACGGCCACCACGACGGCCACCCTCACCGGCCTGTCCCCCGACACTTCCTACACCTTCGCCGTCTACGCCCGTGACGCCGCCGGCAACCGTTCGCCCCGCTCGGCCACGGTGACGTTCACGACGTCCTCCGGCGGATCGTCGGCGTCCTGCGGTGTCGGCTACCGGGTGACGGGCAGCTGGCCCGGCGGCTTCCAGGGCGAGATCACCCTGCGCAACACCGGCACGTCGGCGATCAACGGCTGGACGCTGCGCTGGACCTTCCCGGACAGCCAGCGCATCACCAACCTCTGGGGCGGCACGGCGACGCAGAGCGGCTCCGAGGTCAGTGTCGCGGCCGCCCCGTACACGGCGACGATCCCCGCGGCGGGTTCGGTCACCCTCGGGTTCACGGCCTCCCGGGCGACGGCGAACCCCAGCCCGACGGCGTTCACGCTGAACGGCGCGGCCTGCTCGGTGAGCTGACCGGGGGCATCACCCACCTGGGTGTGATCCGCGCAACATCCACTCCAGAAAGCGGTTTACGCCAGGCCGGAGTGGTGAGGCGGCGGGGATGTCGCACCGGCACCCCACCGCCGTCACTCCGGCCAGACGTGTACCCGCCCGTCCGTGTCCCCCGCACCGTGCGCGGGAGGCGCGATGAGCGAGGACACCCTGCGCATGCGGGCCGTGACGAGCAGGGGCGGTGAGACCAGGGCGAGTACCTCACGCGCCGCCGCCCCGCCGAAGCAGGCCGGGCAGCGTGACGCGTTCTTCGACAACGCCAAGTACCTGGCGATCGTGCTGGTGGCGATCGGGCACGCCTGGGAGCCGTTGCGGGACGGCAGCCGGACCGTCAGCGCGCTCTACATGGTCGTCTACGCCTTCCACATGCCGGCGTTCATCGTCATCTCCGGCTACTTCTCGCGCTCCTTCGACGCGAGCCCGGGGCGGGTCAGGCGTCTGGTCACCGGGCTCGCCGTTCCGTACGTCGTCTTCGAGACGGCGTACACGCTGTTCACGCGCTGGACGGACCAGGAGCCCGACCGGCCCGTCAGCCTGCTGGATCCGCTGTATCTGACGTGGTTCCTGGCGGCGCTGTTCATCTGGCGGCTGACCACGCCGGTGTGGCGGCGCGTGCGGTGGCCGCTGCCGGTCGCCCTCGTCATCGCGATGCTGGCGACGCTCTCGTCGTCCGTCGGCAACGACCTCGACCTGCAACGCACGCTTCAGTTCCTGCCGTACTTCGTCCTCGGTCTGCTGCTCAAGCCGGAGCACTTCCAGCTGGTGCGCCGCCGCTCGGCGCGGGTGCTGGCCGTGCCGGTCTTCGCCGCCGCGGTCGTCGTGGCCTACTGGGCGGTCCCGCGGATGAGCGGCGCCTGGTTCTACCACCGCGACAGCGCCGAGGAACTCGCCGCACCCGCCTGGTACGGGCCCGTGATGACGTTGGTGACCTTCGGCTGCTCGCTGGTCCTGGTGGCCTGCTTCCTCGCGTGGGTCCCCGGGCGCCGCGCGTGGTTCACGGTGCTGGGCGCGGGGACGCTGTACGGCTACCTGCTGCACGGCTTCGTCGCCCAGGGGTCCAAGTTCTGGGGCTGGTACGAGCCGGCGTGGGTGCACCGGCCCGTGGGCATGGTCGTGGTGACGGTCTGCGCCGCGGTGCTCGTGACCGCGCTGTGCACGCCGCCGGTGCGGCGGCTGTTCCGCTGGGTGATGGAGCCCGAGATGACATGGGCGTTCCGCCGGGACGCGCAGCAGCAGGCGCGGGAACGGAACGCCGTCCGCGAGGGGAACGCCGTGCACGGCTGACGCCGGGCGCCCCGCCTGCTCATCCCGGGGCTGCCCGACCTGGGGCTGCCCGACCTGGATCTGCCCGGCCTGTGCCTAGCCCTCCTGCGTGAGCCGGATCAGCAGCGCGCCGGGCGTGCGCGGCACGGACACCGTCAGCCCGTCCCCCTCCCACACGGCCCGGCCCGCCTCCGCGGAGGACGGGTGCAGGACGTCCGCACGGACGGTCCGGCCCGCCAGGTGCCGGACGGGGACGCGCAGTTCGGCCGGTCCGCCGCGCCGCCACACCGACAGGTACGCCGTGCGGTCTCCGGGGACGTTCAGCCCCAGGGCAAGCCACTCGTCCGTCCAGCCGGGCAGGCCGAGCGGCCAGAACGGCAGGGCCCGCGCGAGGTCCCCGCGGATCGACTTGTAGACCGCGACGGCATCCCGCACGAGGGCCAGCTGGTGGTCCGACATGCGGTCGAGATGGCCCGAGAGGTGGATACGGCCGAGCAGTGCCCCGCCGAGGGTCGTGGTGATCAGGTCATCGTCGAAACCGGGCTGTGGATAGGCCCAGACGGCACCCTGTTCGGGCGGCACGGCGGTCGGAGCGGCGGCGGCGATGGGCGGGTATCGCAGGGGGTCCTGCTGGTCGCTGGTGGACTGCAGCTGGGCGACGGCCAGGGTGGCGCCGTCCATGCGCATACCGCCCGAGGCGCAGTTCTCCACGACGAGTGAGGGGTGGCGGTCCAGTACGCCGGACAGCCAGTCCAGGTAGGCGTGGGCGTGACCCAGCAGCCCGGCTCCCGGTGCGAGGTCGCCGGGGGCCTGGGTGCCGGGGTCGACCACGATGTTGTAGTCCAGCTTCAGGTAGCCCACGCCCCAGTCGCCGACGATGCGGTCCACGGTCTTGTCGAGGTGGGCGCGGGCGGCCGGGTGCCGCAGGTCGAGCTGGTGGCGGCCCTGCTCGGCCAGGCGCACGCCGTCGCGCTGGAAGAACGCCTCGTCGGGCAGTTCGGCCGCGACGGGGCTGCGCACCCCGACGACCTCCGGCTCCAGCCACAGCCCGGGCACCATCCCGCGCTCCCGGATCCGGTCCAGGACGGCCCGGATGCCGCCGTCGGGGAAGCGGCGCGGCGAGGGCTGCCAGGCGCCGACGCTGTCCCACCAGCCCCGGGTGTCGTCGTCGTACCAGCCCGAGTCGATGCAGAAGTACTCGGCTCCGGCGTCGGCGGCGGCGTCGATCAGCGGCAGGAGCTTGGCCGTGGTCGGGTCGCCCATCAGGGTGTTCATGTAGTCGTTGAAGACGACGGGGAGGGCGGTGTGGTCCGGGTGCGGGCGGCGGACCGCCCGGCGGTAGGAGGTCAGGGCGCCGATCGCCGTGTAGAGGTCGGAGCCGAGTGCCAGGGCCCCGTACACGGTGGTGAACTCCTCGCCCGGGGCGAGCCGGACCCGCCACTGGTGTTCCGCGTCGGTGGGGCCGTTGAGCGCCAGGTAGGTGCCGTGTGCGCGTTCGCCCACGTCCCAGCGCCAGCCGGCCGGGGACTCGACCTGCCACGCCCAGGCCCGGCCGCCGCCGCGCTCCGTCAGCGCCCCCATGGCCAGATGGCCATCGGTGGGCCAGCTGCCGCGCCCGGTGAGGCCGAGGGCGGCCCGGCTGTCGTGCTCGTGGACGTCGACGTGGATGTCGGCGACGGCGGCACGCAGCGGCTCGGCGTACCAACGGCACTCGGCGAGCCAGTCGTTGCGGGCCCGGTGGACGTCGAGGGCGTCGGGGGCCGGCAGGCCGCCGAGCAGGAGGCTGCTGACCGACTGGACGACCAGGGGCTCCCGGCCCTCGTTGCGCAGCCGGACACGGGAACGGAGGACCGACACGCCGGTGGGTGAGGTGAGTTCGACGAACGCCGTCAACCCGGTGTCCGGGTCGTGGAGTTCGACGGTCAGCCACTCCCAGCCGTCGCGTCTGTCCGCCCGGTGGGTCCGGTAGGCGAGCCGGGCGCCGAAGGCCGTGCCGGTGAAGCGGGGGCCGGACCAGCCGCTGCCGTGGCCGAGAGCGGTGAGCTCCACGAGCGGCAGCGCGGAGTGCAGGGTGGCGGGGCGGTCGTCGTCGGGGTGGGCCAGCCGGACCAGCCGCAGGGTCCCGCCGGCGGCGACGGCGAAGTCGGCCCGGAGGGCTTGATGCCCCCAAGTGAACTCGTCCTGCCGCTGGTTGGAGGCCATGTGCGCCGCATCCGCCGTGCCGGTCAAGGTGCTCCCCCTCCTGACCCCGTCCCGTCCTCGGGGAGCGGAGGTCCGCGTGAATCCCTCGTTACGGTCTCTTGACGACCCAAGTGTGACCGGTCACAATCCTCGCATGAATGTGACCGGTCACACAAGGCGCCCGGCGAGCATCAGGGACGTCGCGACCGCCGCGGGGGTCTCGTACCAGACGGTCTCACGGGTGATCAACGGCCATCCCAGCGTCCGGCCGTCCACCCGGGAGCGGGTGCTCGCCGCCATCGAGGAACTGGGCTTCCGCCGCAACGCGACCGCCCTCGCCCTGGCCAGCGGACGCAGCCGTGCCGTGACCGTGCTCACCGCGAACACCACCCACTACGGCTACGCCTCGATCCTCCAGGGCATCGAGGAGGCCGCCCGCGCGGCCTCGTACGCGGTCGGGATCGGGGTGCTGGAGTCGGCCGAGGACGCGGCCGTCGCCGCCGAGGTGCAGCGCGCGGCGGACGCGGGCGGCGGGATCGTCGTGATCGCATACGATCCGGCCGGTGTCCGGGCGCTGGAGGCCGTGCCCGCCGGGCTGCCGGTGGTGGGCGTGGTCGAGACCCCGGCGAGTCCGCCCGGCGGCGACCGCCCGTGGGTGTGGGCCGACGATCGCGAGGCCGCCTACCAGGCGACCCGCCATCTGCTCTCGCTCGGCCACGAGACCGTGCACTACGTGGCCATCCCGTCCAGCACCCGCCGCACCAGCGCCCGCACCAGCGGTTGGCGGCAGGCGCTGAAGGAGGCCGGCGCCCCGGAACCCCGCCCCGTGCAGAGCAGTTGGGGGCCGGCGGGCGGTCACGCGGCCGGGCTGAAGCTGGCGAAGGACCGGTCCGTCACCGCGATCCTGTGCGGCAACGACGACCTCGCGCTCGGCGTGCTGCGCGCCCTGCACGAGTCCGGCCGCTCGGTGCCGGGCGAGGTCAGCGTGGCCGGTTTCGACGACGCCCCGCACTCCGCCTTCCTCACCCCGTCCCTGACGACCGTACGCCTGGACTTCACCGGCCTCGGGCGGTCCGCGTTCGCCCTGCTGCACGGCGCGCTGGAGGAGTCCGCGCCGGTCGCCCCGCATCCCGTGTCCGTACCGGAACTGGTGGTGCGGGAGAGCTCGGGGCCACCGCCCGCCGCCGCCTGAACCACCGATGTCCGAACAACCCGAACGAGCCCAGCAGTTGTGAGTCCCGCTCTCTGAACCGAACCGCCTGCTCCGAAAGGCACGAGATGAAGACAAGAGCACTCCCCGCCCTGGCGCTGATATGCGCCGTCGGCCTGGCCGCCACCGCGTGCAGTGACCCGACCGCCGGGGACTCCGGTTCGGACGGCTCGGACGCCAAGCAGGCTGCGGTGAATCCGACCGCCCGGCTGGACGGCGTGAAGCTGACCATGTGGACCGCGCAGAACACGGTGAACGCGCCCAAGCAGGTCATCGACGCCTTCGAGAAGGCCACCGGCGCCAAGGTCGACACCCAGGCGATCCCGGACCTCTACGAGCAGAACGTGCCGACGAAGCTGGCCTCGGGCGACCGCCCCGACCTGATGTTCTGGCAGCCGTCCATCTCCACGCTGCCGTTCGTCCAGCCGAAGCAGAACCTGCTGACCCTCGACGGGGAGCCGTGGGAGGCCAAACTCGGCGACACCGAGAGGTCCCTCGGCGTCATCGACGGCAAGCGTTACGCGGCGATCGTCACCAGCCCCGCCATGCTCGGCGTCTACTACAACAAGGACGTCTTCAAGCAGGCCGGGCTGAGCGAGAAGGACTTCCCGAAGTCCTACGACGAACTGCTCGCCCTCGGCCGCAAGGTCGTGGACAAGACCGACGCGGCCGCCTTCTACGAGGCCGGCGGCGACAAGTGGCCGCTCCAGTGGCAGATGCAGGTCCAGCTCACCGACCTCGACCGGCAGTGGTGGGCCGATCTGAACGCCGGCAAGAAGAAGTGGACCGACCCGGTCGTCGTCGGCGCGATCAAGAAGTACAAGGAGAAGCTGCTCGACGCCGGGCTCGCCCAGAAGAACTACCGGACGGGCACCTTCACCGGCCAGGCCGACGCGCTGTGGAAGGGCGACGTCGGCATGGTCCTCAACGTCACGTCCTTCCAGAGCCAGTTGCAGGCCAAGTACTCCACGGCCGAGCTGGACAAGAAGATCGGCTGGTTCCCGGTCGCCAACTCCTCGGCCACCGGCCTGTACTCCCCCGACCAGACCAACGGTGTCGTCGCCTTCAAGACCGGTGACGACAAGCGGCAGAACGCGGCCCGGCAGTTCCTCGCCTTCTGGCTCGGCCCGGACTACCCGGACTACATCAAGACGATGAAGATCCCGTCCGTGCAGCCGTCCGTGCCCACCCCCGGCGGACTGCCCGAAGCGTCCAAGGCCCAGGTCGCGGCCCTGCCCAAGGCCATCGGCGTCTTCCAGGCCAAGGCGATCGTCGCCCCCGACACCCACCTCTACCTGGCCGACATGATCTTCGGCAAGAAGAGCCCGCAGCAGGTCGCGCAGGCGATCCAGGACCAGTTCGCGCAGGTGGCCAAGGCCCAGGGCGCCCCCGGGTTCTGACCATGGCGGACACGGTCGTACGTTCGCGCAAGCAGCCGGCTGCACAAGGCGCACCGAAGGGTGTGGGACGGCTGCCGCGCGCCGCCGTGCACCACCCCTGGTGGTTCGCGCTCCCCGCGATCGTCGTCTTCGCGGGCTTCTTCCTGGTGCCCAACCTGCTGAACTTCTACTACCCGTTCACCAACTGGTCCTCGTACCACGCGGACATCGCCTTCACGGGCCTGGACAACTTCCGGACCATCGCCGAGGACGGCTCGTTGCTGCGGGCGATCCGCACGACCCTGGTGTACGCGCTGCTGGCGGCGCTGTTCCAGAACGGCTTCGGGCTCGTGCTGGCGCTGCTACTGGAGGACGACACCCGCTTCAACCGGTTCTTCCGTGCCGTCTTCTTCCTGCCGGTGCTGATCTCGGCACTGGCGACGGGTTACGTCTTCCAGGCGCTGCTCGACCAGGACGGGGCCGTCAACTCCGTTCTGGGCACGGACATCCCGTGGCTGGGCTCGACCACCTGGACGCTGGTGATCGTCACGCTCATCCACGGGTGGAAGTGGATGGGCCTGTCGATGCTGATCTATCTGGCCGGACTCAAGGGCATCCCCGGCGAGATGCTGGAGGCCGCGAAGTGCGACGGCGCGGGGCCCTGGCGGACCTTCTGGTCGGTGCGCTGGCCGATGCTGGCGCCCGCCGTCACCTTCAACGTCACCACCGCGCTGATCGGTTCGATGAACACCTTCGACATCGTGCAGGCCACGACGGGCGGCGGCCCCGCGGCCTCAACGGAGGTCTTCAACATCTACATGTTCCGGATCTTCGGGCAGGGCCTGTACGCGCAGGCGTCCGCGATGAGCCTCGTCCTGTTCCTGGTGGTGGTCGCCGTGGCGATCCCGCTGGTCGTGGGGCTCCGACGAAGGGAGCAGCTGCTGTGACCGCGGTGTGGCGGTACGGCCGCCCGTCCCTCGTCGTCCTGCTCGCCGCGCTGGCCGTCGGCGTGCCGCTGTGGCTGGTCGCCGCCACCTCGGCCAAGCCGCAGGCCGAGGCCATCAAGCCGAACCTGGACCTGCCCCGGCAGTGGCAGCCCGCGAGCAACTACGCGGACGCCGTCAGCCAGGGCGAGATGCTGCGCGGCTTCCTCAACTCGCTGCTGGTCGTGGTGCCTTCGGTGGTCCTGGTGCTGATCCTGGGCGCGGGCGCCGCGTGGGTCTTCGCCCGCCGCAAGTCGAAGCTGGTCTCGGCGGCGTACGCGCTGTGCATCAGCGGACTGCTGCTGCCGCCCGCCGTCATCACCATCGTGATGGAGCTGCGGCAGCTCGGGCTGTCCAACACCCGCCCCGGCATGATCGCCGTCTACACCGGGATGTACCTGTCGACGTCGATCTTCTTCATGACCGGCTTCATCCGCGCCATCCCCATGGAGCTGGAGGAGGCGGCCCGGATGGACGGGGCGAGCCCGTCCCGCATCTTCTGGCGGATCGTCCTGCCGCTGCTCCGGCCGGTGATCGCCACCGCCACGATCATGGTGATGCTCTACGCCTGGAGCGACATCTTCTACGCGTTCTTCGTCCTCGGCGGCGGAGACCGGGCGACCCTGCCGCTCAACCTCTACCAGGTCGCCAGCGCCCAGCTCTACCTCAACAACTGGCACCTCGTCTTCGCGTACGTCGTGGTGATGAGCCTGCCCATGGTCGCCGTGTTCCTCGTCGGCCAGCGAAAGATCGTGTCCGGAATCACCAGTGGAGCCGTGAAGTGACTGGAGGTCCAGCAGCGTGATCACCCCCACCCGCACAAGAGCCGGTACGAGGTCCCGTACCAGAACCGCCTTGATGACAGCACTACTTGGAGCAGCCGCCATGGCAGCCACTCTCCCCGCAGCCGGCAACGCGGCAGCGGCAGCCGACCCACAGCGCCTCACCGTCGACCTCAAGGCCTCCGAGGGCCCGGTGATGCTCGGCGCCAACGGTTCGCTGTACGGGGTCAGCGACGACGGCGTGCCCAGCGACGCCGCGATGGCGCCGCTGAAGATCACGAGCATCTCGCAGAAGCCGGAGGGCGGCGCCCAGCACCCCAACGGCGACGCGCTCACCGTCTCCAAGTCGTTCTTCCGCAACGGCGGCGGCGAGATCAACGTGATGATGCAGGACATCTACGCCAAGTGGCCGTACGAGGACCTGGGCATCGACGACTACCTCCCCAAGGTCGACAAGATCGCCAAGGAGGTCTCGGCCGACCCGAACAGCGAGCGCTTCGTCTACATCCCGTTCAACGAGCCCGACCAGATCTGGTACAAGCTCGACGTCGCCGACCAGGCCCAGTACGAGAAGAACCGGGACCGGTTCTTCAAGGACTGGAAGACGGTGTACCAGCGGATCCGCGCGATCGATCCGGACGCCCGGATCGCCGGTCCCAACGAAGCCGCCTACCACACCCGCCTGTTGAAGGACTTCCTGGCCTTCGCCAAGCGCGAGAACGTGCTCCCCCAGGTGATGACCTGGCACGAGCTCGGCTCGGGCTCGCTGCGCGACTTCCAGGCGCACTACGACGACTATCGCAAGCTGGAGCGCGAGGCGGGCATCGCCCCGCTGAAGATCAACATCGACGAGTACGCCAACCGCCGCGACCTGTCCGTGCCCGGGCAACTGGTGCAGTGGGTCTCGATGTTCGAGCGTAACAAGGTGTACGCCAACATGGCGTACTGGGACGCCGCCGGCAATCTCAGCGGTCACGTGGTGCGCTCGAACATCCCCAACGGCGGCTGGTGGCTCTTCCGCTGGTACGCGGGCATGACCGGCAACACCGTGAAGGTGACGCCGCCGCAGCCCAACACCATCGACACGCTCCAGGGACTCGCCTCCCTCGACACCTCCCGCCGCCAGGCGCAGGTCCTGCTCGGCGGCTCCGCTGCCGACTCGGACGTGGTCGTGCGCAATGTCCCCCGGTCGGTGTTCGGCCGTACGGTCACCGCGACCGTCGCCGAGGCCGCCTGGTCCGGTTACGAGGGGCAGCACGCGGCGCCGCGGGTCCTCGCGCGCGCCAAGGTGAAGGTCGCGGACGACGGTTCGGTGACCGTCCCGCTGCGCGGCCTGCACAAGATGTCGGCCTACCGGGTCGTCCTCACCCCCGGCGGTTCCGGCACCCCGTCCGCCGCCTCCGTGCCGTGGTCGGCGTCGTACGAGGCCGAGGACGCGGCGATCACCGACGGCAAGGTCTACACGCAGGGCACGGTCCAGAACGCCAACGGCTACGCGGCCTCCGGCACCAAGGACGTCGGCTCGCTCAACCAGCCCGGCAGCAAGGTCGCCTTCTCGGTGACGGTACCGAAGGACGGCACGTACGACCTGGCGATCCTGTACGGCAACCAGTCGGGCGGCCCCGCCACGCAGAAGCTGTCGGTCGACGGCGGCGACCCGGTGACGGTCACCTACCCCTCCACGGAGAACTGGACGTACCGCGCCAAGAAGGACGTCCGTGTCCAACTCAAGGCGGGCACGCGCCAGTTGACCCTGTCGAAGGGCGACGCCGAGGTCACGCTGGACCGGATCGACCTGACCACACGGACGGGCGCGCCCGCCGCGGCCTACGAGGCCACACTGGCGGACATCAGCGGCAAGCCGTCGTACGACTACACCTCGTCGGCCGGTGTGGGCACGGGCTCCCTGGTGCTGCGCTCCGGTGACAAGGCGGTGTTCGACGTGTACGCCCCGCGCGACGGCTACTACACGGTGGTGCCGCGGACCTCGGCGGCCGTGAAGCTCTCGCTGCACGGGGAGACGGTCCAGGCCGCGCCCGGCCGCCCGCTGCGGCTCTACCTGGTCGCGGGCAACAACCGGATCGCGATGACGTCGGGCCACTCCGCCGTCCGCTCCCTCGACGTCTCCGGCGACGGCTCGGCCGCCGGCGCCCTCTCCTACGAGGGCGCCAAGGCCACGCTCACCGGCGGGGCCAAGCTCGTCGACTCCCCGCACGCGTCCGCCGGCTCGTACATCGGCTGGCTCGGCAACAGCGCTTCCAGCACCGCCGAGTTCACGGTGGACGCGCCGCGGTCCGGCCGCTATCTGCTGGTCGTCCACTACGCGCACAACGACCGCCGGGACAACGGCCACGCCTACAACACGGACATCATGTCCCGTACGGCGGACGTCACGGTCGGGTCCGCGGACCCGGTGAAGGTCACCTTCAAGAACACCTGGAGCTGGGACGACTACTGGACCGTCGGCGTCCCGGTCGATCTGGCGAAGGGCGCGAACAAGGTGACGTTCGGCAACGCGAGCGGCTGGGCGCCGAACATCGACCGGATCGAACTGGGCCGGGTCGTGGGCTGAGTCGCACCCTGACGGATGCGGTTGCGGAGGAGTGAGCGGTTCTCCTCCGCAACCGACGCGCAAGATCACGTCCGTCACGCGTCCCCTATACTTCTACATGCTTGTAGAACGTCCGTACACGCATGTGAGGAGTGGACGCCACCATGGTGTTCAAACGACTGCTCGGCACGCTCGGCGTGGGCGGCCCCACGGTCGACACGGTCCTCGACCCGGTTCCCGTCCGGCCCGGCGGCACACTCACCGGTGAGGTCCGGTTGGTGGGCGGCAAAGCCGGCTTCGACATCGAGCACATCACCCTGGAGCTGGTGGCCCGGGTCGAGGCCGAGCACCAGGGCGGCGAGAGTGAGGGCTTCGTCGCCTTCGGCCGCTTCACCGTCGGCGGCGGCTTCCGGCTCGCCGAGGGCGAGCAGCGTGGTGTGCCGTTCAGCGTGACCCTGCCGTGGGAGACGCCGGTCACCGAGCTGCACGGCCAGAACCTGGGCGTCGTCCTGGGCGTGCGCACCGAGTTGGCAGTGGCCGGCGCCAAGGACAAGGGTGACCTGGACCAGCTGAACGTCACGCCGCTGCCCGTCCAGGAGGCCGTGCTGGAAGCCCTCGGCGCGCTCGGGTTCGGCTTCAGGTCGGCCGACCTCGAATACGGGCGCATCGGCGGGACCGCCCAGCAGCTGCCCTTCTACCAGGAGATCGAGCTCGCTCCGTCACCCCGGTACGCGCACCAGGTGAACGAGATCGAGCTGACGTTCCTGGCGGGCCCGGGTGGCACGGAGGTCGTGCTGGAGGCGGACAAGCGCGGCGGCTTCCTGTCGCCCGGCCACGACGCGCTGACCCGCTTCACCGTCTCCCACGAGGGAGTGGAGCACCAGGACTGGCCGACGATCGTCGACGGCTGGATCCGGCAACTGGTCGAGCACCGGGCCTCGCACGGCTCCCCCGCGGGCTACGGCTCGCCCATGGGCCACGCCTCCCCCGTCGCCTTCGGCCCGGGCGGTCACGGGCACGGCGGGCAGCACCATGACGGCCACCGCTCGGGCCCCGGCATGGGGACCGCCGTCGCGGCGGGCGCGGCCGGACTCGCGGCCGGGGTCGTCGGCGGCATGGTCGCGGACGAAGTGATCGACGAGGTCGGGGACTTCTTCGAGGGCGAGGAGGAAGAGGAGGGCTGAGGCCCCGCCCCTCACAGAGGTGTCGCGGCATGCAGGATGAGCACCATCGTGACGGCGGAGTTCGCGGAGGACATCGCCGACACGGCCGTACCGGCAGCCGCGCCCCAGGCCGCCAGTCCGACCGAGGTGGACACCGGGGGCCAGGTGCGCACGGCGGGGGGCGGACCGAGCAGGGCCGCCACCCGGCGCGGCACCGGGCCCGGAGCGGCGAGTCCGGCCAGCGTGGGCGCCGGGGTGCCCCGGGAGACCAGGGCGGCCGTGCCGATGGCACGCGCCACCGTGCGGCGGCTGCCCACCGCCCGGGCCGCCTCCTCGTCCGCCCACCGCTCGGCCGTGTAGGCGACGGCCGTGCGCAGCGGCCGCAGGAACGGATTGGCCCGGGCCGCGAGCTGCACGACGAGCAGATGGCGGTCGTGGCGGGCGGCGAGATGCGCCCGCTCGTGGGCGAACAGGGCCCGCCGCTCGGCCGGCCGGAGCCGCTCCAGCAGGGCCGTCGTCACCACGACACGCCCACCGCGCCGACGGCGGACACGACGCCCGGCACCGCCACGCCGAACACGGCGACCATCACCCGGGCCCCTACTGTCCTGGCGCCCACCGTCCTGGCGACCGACACCCAGCACACCACCACCCTGGCGACCGACACCCAGCACACCACCACCCTGGCGACCGAGACCCAGCACACCACCGTCCTCGCGACGACCCGGCAGCCCGACACCGCCACGGCGACCGCCAGGCAGCACACGACCGCACCGGCGAAGGCCACGCAGCACACGACCGCCCTCACGACGACGCCGCAGCACACCACCCCCGTGGCGACCGCCGGGCAGCACACCACCACCCCCGCGGCCCCCGGCCGGCGCACCACCGCCCCGGCGGCCACCGGGCAGCGCATACGCGTAAGGGACGCCGTCCGGCAGGACGGCCACCTCCGTGTCCGGCAGGCCGGACAGCGCCCGGTGGGCCTGGCGGCGCACCCGGGCGTGTCGCCACAGTGTCCGGGCGCAGGCGACAACCACCGCGCACAGCGCGGGGATCGCGGCCTTGCCGACGACCTCGTCGTACGGCACCGCCGCCCGCACCTCGGGGTCCGACCAGCCGTCGGGCAGGGGGTTGCCGGGCAGTTGGGCGGTGCCGACCACCATGACGAGCCCCAGACACACCGTGCTGCACAGCGCCAGCACCGCCGCCATCGCGGTCAGTAACCGGGTCGCGGTGCGCGGGTGCAGATGCTGCTCGGCCAGGCGTGCGACCGGCCAGGCCGTGAGCGGGAGAACCAGTGGCAGAAAGACGAAGACCCCCATGAGGCTTCAGCCTTCCCCCTCGCCGTCGGCCTGATCCAGCAGGTCGCGCAGCAGCCGTTCGTCGTCCGGGTCGAGGCCGGTGAGGAAGCTGGCCAGCACGGCCTCGCGGTCGCTCTCGGCGTCCAGCACCTTGCGCATCTTCCGGGCGGCCAGGCCCGCCTGGTCCGAGGCGGGCGTCCAGGCGAAGGACCGGCCCACCCGCTCCCGGGTGACCGCGCCCTTGCCCAGCAGCCGGGTCAGGATCGTGATCACCGTCGTGTACGCGAGGTCGCCGCCGAGGCGTTCCTGCACCCAGCCGGCCGTCACCGGACCGTCCGCCTCCCGCAGTGCCGACAGCACCAGCGCCTCCAGCTCGCCCTGCCCCCGCCGGGGCCGCTGCCGGGGATCCGTCACCGCCCTGCCTCCCTTCGCCGCCCTGCCGTGCCCGTGCGGACATCGTATAGATCCGCGGGACCCGGCCCCGCCTACTTCTACAGTGCTGTAGATTTAAATGCGTTCGATATCGACGTCCGACACCAGCAACCGACGTCCGACACAGCAACCGATGCCCGACACAGCAACCGACAAGGAGACCTTGTGGCCGATCCGCCCCGCCTCCACCCCGAGGACCGCGCGGACTTCGAAGCGGTACTGGACCAGGCGCTGCGCACCGCGGACATCCATGGCGCCGTGCGCGCCGACCCGACCGGCCGGACGGCCGCGCACCTGCGTGCCCACGCGCTCACCCACGCCGACGCCATCGCGGCGGCGGCCGGCGAGCCATACCGTGCCTACCTCGCCGTACGAACGGCCGCCCGCCAGGACGCGCGGCGCCCGCTCGCCACCGGGAGTCTGCTGCCCGCCCTCGCGGTGCTCACGCCGCTCGTGGCGGGTGCCTCCGCCGGGGCTCTGTTGCTGCTCGGCTGCCTGCTCCAGGTCGCCGGAGCCCCGGGCCCGTTGCCCGGCTCGCTCGTCGCGGCCGGCTGGACGCTGGCACTCGTCGCGGCCGTGACCGGCCTCCTCGCCCTGGCCGCGCTGCTGCGCTCGGCCCTGGCCCGGCGGGCCGACCGCGTGGAGCACGCCCGACTCGCCTGGCGGCAGGCCCTGCTCGACCACGGCATGCTGCCCCATCTGCTCCGGCATCCGGCGGTCGCATCCGCCGAGGCGGGGGTCACACCGGGCTCGCCGCCCGGTACGCTCGCGCCGTGCCCGGCCCGGGCGGGAAAGGACAGGACACCATGTTCGGACTGAGCGAGCTCGCGATCCTCCTCATCGTCGTCATAGCCGTGATCGGGGCGAGGAAGCTGCCCGAACTGGCCCGGTCGGCAGGCAAGTCCGCCCGCATCCTCAAGGCCGAGGCCCGTGCCGCGAAGGACGAGGAGGCCGGGACGGCCCCCGCGCCACGGGTGGTCCAGGGCGAGATCGTCCCGCCGGGCACCGGCACGGCCCCGCCCGGCGCGCGGGCCGCGGACGCCCCGGACCCCCGCTGATCCTCCCCCTGCCTACAGCGTGCGCTCCAGGCGGTCGGCCACGAGCTTGACGAAGCGAGCGGGGTCCTTGGGCTGACCGCCCTCGGCGAGCACCGCCAGCGTGTGGAGCAGCTCGGCGGACTCGACGAGACCCGAGCGGTCCTCGCGCTCCCTGTACGCCTGGTTCAGGTTCTTCACCAGCGGGTGGCCGGGGTTGAGTTCGAGGATCCGCTTGGTGCGCGGCACCTCCTGGCCCATCGCCCGGTACATGTTCTCCAGGGCCGGGGTCAGGTCGTGCGCGTCCGAGACGACGCAGGCCGGGGAGACCGTGAGGCGCGACGACAGGCGCACCTCCTTGATGTCCTCCTCCAGCTGCTCCCGCATCCAGCCGAGCAGTCCCGCGTACTCCTCGGCCTGCTTCTCCCGCTCCCCCTCGGCCTTCTCGTCCTTCTCGCCATCGAGGTCGATCTCGCCCTTGGCGACGGAGCGCAGCTTCTTGCCCTCGTACTCGCCGACGGCGTCGACCCACACCTCGTCGACCGCGTCGGTGAGCAGCAGGACCTCGATGCCCTTGTCCCGGAACGCCTCCATGTGCGGGGAGTTCTCGATGCTCTGCCGGGACTCGCCGGTGATGTAGTAGATGTCCTCCTGGCCGTCCTTCATCCGCTCCACGTACTGCGCGAGGGTGGTCGGCTCGTCCTCGGCGTGCGTGGTCGCGAACGACGCGACGGCGAGGATGGCGTCCCGGTTCTCGGAGTCGGTGACCAGGCCCTCCTTCAGGGCGGTGCCGAACTCGCGCCAGAACGTCGCGTAGCGGTCGGCGTCCTTGGTCTTGATCTCCTTGACCGTGGAGAGGACCTTCTTCGTCAGCCGGCGCTGCATCATCCGGATGTGCCGGTCCTGCTGGAGGATCTCGCGGGAGACGTTGAGCGAGAGGTCCTGCGCGTCGACGACGCCCTTGACGAAGCGGAGGTAGGGCGGCAGCAGCGCCTCGCAGTCGTCCATGATGAAGACGCGCTTCACGTACAGCTGGACGCCGCGCTTGAAGTCCCGCGTGAACAGGTCGTGCGGGGCGTGCGAGGGCACGAAGAGCAGGGCCTGGTACTCGAAGGTGCCCTCGGCCTGGAGCCGGATCGTCTCCAGCGGCTCGCGCCAGTCGTGGCTGATGTGCTTGTACAGCTCGTGGTACTCGTCGTCGGACACCTCGTCGCGCGACCGCGCCCACAGGGCCTTCATCGAGTTCAGCGTCTCGGGCTCGGGCGCGTCCTCGCCGTCGCCCTTCTCCGGGACCATCCGGATGGGCCAGGTGATGAAGTCCGAGTACCGCTTGACGATCTCCCGGATCTTCCACGGCGAGGTGTAGTCGTGGAGCTGGTTGTCCGGGTCGGCGGGCTTGAGGTGGAGCGTCACGGAGGTGCCCTGCGGGGCGTCGTCGACCTTCTCCAGCGTGTACGTGGACTCGCCACGGGACGTCCAGCGGGTCCCCTGGCTCTCGCCGGCGCGCCGGGTCACCAGCGTCACCTCGTCCGCCACCATGAAGCCGGAGTAGAAGCCGACGCCGAACTGGCCGATGAGCCCCTCGGCATTGGCCGCGTCCTGGGCCTCCCGCAGTTCCTTCAGGAAGGTGGCCGTACCGGAGTTGGCGATGGTGCCGATGAGCTGTCCGACCTCGTCGTACGACATGCCGATGCCGTTGTCCCGCACCGTGAGGGTCCGGGCGTCCTTGTCGACGTCGATCTCGATGTGCAGGTCGGACACGTCGGCGTCGAGCGAGTCGTCCCGCAGCTTCTCCAGGCGCAGCTTGTCCAGCGCGTCGGAGGCGTTGGAGACGAGCTCCCGCAGGAAGACATCCTTGTTCGAGTAGACCGAGTGGATCATCAGCTGGAGCAGCTGACGTGCCTCTACCTGGAACTCAAACGTTTCGGTCGTCATGGTTCGCGAATACCTCACAGGTCCCACAGTCGCCTGAACTGGTGGCAGTCACTTTAAAACACCACGTCAGGCCGGAGGCCCGGAAGTCAGACGAGGTGGGCGAAGACGACCAGGTTCTCGGTGTAGTCCCGGGCCTGACGGTCGTAGGCACCCGCGCATGTGATGAGCCGGACCTGGGCGTCGGGCGTGTCGCCGTACACGCGCTCGCTGGGGAAGTCGTCCTTGTCGAAGGACTCCGCGCCGTCGACGACGAAGGTCGCCCTGCTGCCGTCGGCGCGCGCCACGTGGAACCGGTCGCCCTTCCTCAGCTCACTGAGCCCGGCGAACACGGCCGGGGAGGTCGCGGTGTCCACGTGCCCGGCGATGATCGCCGTTCCGGCCTCGCCGGGCGAGGCGCCCTTGGCGTACCAGCCGACGAGATTGGTGTCGTCGGGCGGAGGCGGTTCGAGCTGGCCCGAACGGCCGATGGCGAGGTCGATGAAGGGCGCGTTCACCGAGATCTTGGGGATGTACAGGCGGACCGGCCGGGACCGCGGCAGCTGGGGTCCGGCCCCGGATGCGGCGGTCCGGTGGGGAGCCGCGGACGAGGGCGGCGCATCAGGCACGGCGGGCGCGGCCGTCGGGACGGCCGGCGGGGCGTGCGGCGGGCCGCCGGCGTCGGACGACGACTCGCCACGGCCGGCGACCAGGCTCACGGTCAGGACCAGGGCCGCGAGACCCCAGAAGACCGACACGGCGGTGCGGAATCGCCGCTTCGACGGAGCGGGGCCGGGCTCGGCGGGGGAGGGGGGGCTGGGGCTGGCTGCCATCGGAGACCACCTCATTCGGGCACGGCAGGGGAACGGACACGGCAGCGGACACGGCACGCCGTTGGACGAGCCGGGACGAGCCGGGCCGCCGCGACGCGAGGAGCACGTGCGGCGGCCACGGCGGCTACGGGTTCACGCCTCGGTCATGCCGCGCCCTGGGAGGCCTTCTGGCGCCGCAGTGCGTACAGGCCGGTGCCCGCCACCGCGAGCACCGCGAGACCGCCGGCCGTCACGCCCGGCCCGGCGGCCAGTGCGCCGCCGCCCGTGTGCATCCCGCCGCGCGGCTTGTGGTGCTTGTCGCCGTGCCAGGAGCCCTTGTCGTGGTCGTCGTGCTTGCCGTGCTCCTCGTCGTGCTTGTCGTGCTTGCCGCCGGACGGGTCCTTGTCGTGCTTGTCGCCCCAGGGGTCCTCGTCCTGCTTGTCGCCCCAGGGGTCGTCACCGCGCTCGCCGTCCTTGAGGGCGTCCCGGTCCTGCTTGGGGTTGTCCCAGTCGTCGTCCGCGTTCACCACGGTCAGGGCTCCGCCGCCCGTGTGCATCCCGCCGCGCGGCTTGTGGTGCTTGTCGCCGTGCCGGGAGTCCTTGTCATGGCCCTCGTGCTTGCCGTGCTCCTCGTGCTTGCCGTGCTCCTCGTGCTTGCCGTGCTCCTCGTGCTTGCCGTGCTCGCCATCCTTGCGGTGGTCCTGGTCGTGCCGGGTGTCGTCCCCGTCGTGGTCGGCGGTCACCCCGGTCAGGGCTCCGCCACCCGTGTGCATCCCGCCGCGCGGCTTGTGGTGTTTGCCGTCCTTGTGGTGCTCCTTGCTGTAGGAAGTGGTGTCGTGGTCCCGGTCACCCATCGCCACGGCGTAGGCGGTGGGTGCGGTGATCGCGAGGGCGGCCGTGGCCGTGGCCGTCGCGAGCAGCATGCGGGCAGAGCGCATCGGTGAGTCCTTCCGTCGCGGGCCGGGCGCTGACGCCTCGCCAGCTCACGAGACCCGGCCTCGACGTCAACCACCGTCAGTCATGCCGGGCCGTCCCACCATCCAGGGCGTTCACACGGGTTACGACCCCACCCTGACGGCGGCACCCGCCCCGGCCGGCGCCGCAGCCCGTCGATGTCACCCACGTGGCGATCACCCTGCCCAGGGCGCCCGTCATGATGTGGCCCCCCGACGCAGGCCTGCGCCGGATTCGTGGGCGCGTGCCGGCAGTGCGTTGGCGGCGAGCGCGGTTCCTTCTGGCGGCGGCACCCGCCTGGCCGCGGGACAGCAGGGCCGCCGGACCAGCTCTCGCCTCTCGCCGAACGGCGTGGCCGGCGTCCGTATGCTCCGGCCATGAAACTCTTCCGGCCGCGCGGCCGAAACGACGCCGGGCGGATGCCGAGGTCCCCTGTGTCCCAGGCCGTGGCGCTGTACGAGGCGGGGCGCCATGCCGAGGCGGAGGCCGAGGCTCGCGCTGTGGCCGCGGCCCGGTCGCGGCCACGCGACGACATGTACGCACCGCTGGCGCTGAGCATCGCCGCGCTTGCGACGGGCGCCCAGGGCCGCCACGCCGAGGCCCTCGCCCTGTACGACGCCGTGCTGCCGGCCTTCGGCAGGATCTTCGGGGCCGAACACCCGCAGACCCTGAAGCTGCGTTCGGACCGCGCCCAGGAGCTGACCGCGCTCGCCCGGCACGCCGAGTGCGAGGCGGAGTGTGCGGCCGTCGCCCAGGCCGCGACCCGCGGGACCGGGCCGGAGATGCCGCGCCTAGCGGCGGCGGCCCGCAACGGACTGGTCTTCGCGCTCAACGCGCAGGGACGCCACCCGGAGGCCGAGGCGCTCGCCCGCGAGGCCCTGGCCGCCCCTCGCGTACCGGACCGGTTCGCCCTGGTCCTGCGGCTCGGCCTGGCCCGCAGCCTCAACGGCCAGGCCCGCCACGAGGAGGCTCTCGCCGAGGCGGATCGCGCCGACGAACTGCGCCGCAGCCTGCCCGACGAGCAGCACCGCCCCGAGACCGGCGCCGTCGAGCTGGCCGTGGCCACCGCCCTCCTGGGGCTGGGCCGCGCTACCGAGGCCCGCCTCCACGCCACAGCCGCTCACGACGCCTGCCTGGCCTCCTTCGGCCCGGGCCATCGCCGCACCGTCGAGGCCCGGGCGCTGCTCGACCGCATCGACGGCGCTTGACCTGGCGCGCAACGCGTCCCTCGACTGGGCCGCACGCCACACCGTACGCACCTCGTCCGGCGACCGCGATGAGCCGGTCGCAGGGCCGGAACCGGGCGGCCGGAACATTCGACGGACGCGCAAACGGGAAGCCACGCACCCTCGACGTGAGGTGCCGCGCGCGCTCTCCTCTCGGTGTGACGCGGGTCATATCGGCCCCATGTCACGAACGGAAGGGCAGCTTGCGTCTGGTGGTCGTCCACGCAGCGGGGACGACCGACACGAAAGAGGCGGTAGCGATGAACGCGACAGCAGCGCAGCAGCACGAGGTCCTGGTCCTGGGCGCCGGTTACGCGGGGCTCTCCGCCGCGATCCAGCTCGCGGCCCGCTCCAGGAAACGCGGAAACCTGCGAGTGACACTGGCCAACCCCTACGACACCTTCACCGAGCGGCTCCGACTGCACATGACCGCCACCGGTCAGGAGACGGCCGAGATGAACATCCCGGGGCTGCTGGACGGCACCGGCGCGAGGTTCGTCCGTGGCTGGGTCACCGCCGTGGAAGCCGAGACGAAGACCGTCCGGATCGACGACGACCGGGTCCTGCGCTACGACACCCTGGTCTACGGCCTGGGCAGCATCGCGAACACCGTCGCCGTCCCCGGCGTGGACGACCACGCCTACACCCTCAACACCCCGGAGGACGCCGCCGTACTCGCCGACCGGCTGACCCGGCTCGACGGTGGAACCGTCGTGGTCGGCGGCAGCGGCCTCACCGGCGTAGAGGCCGCCGCGGAGATCGCCGAGCGGCACCCGGAGCTCGAGGTGGTGCTGCTGGGACGGCAGGAGCCGGGCGCGAGCATGCACCCGAAGGCCAGGGCCTACGTGGACGCGGCGCTCGCCCGGCTCGGCGTGCGGGTGCGCAGCGGCGTCGAGGTGGCCAAGGTGCTGCCGGACAGTGTCGAGCTCGCGGACGGCTCCAGCATCGCGGCGAGCGCGGTGCTGTGGACCAGCGGCACCCGTGTCTCGCCGCTGGCGGCCGCTGCCGGCCTGACCGTCGACGAACGCGGCCGGGTCGTCACCGACAGGGCGCTGCGCTCGGTCTCCCACCCGGACGTCTACGCGGTGGGCGATGCGGCGGCGGTCCGTCAGGGCTACGGCGTGATGCACGGGACCTGTCAGGGAGGTATGCCCACCGGCGTGCACGCGGCCCTCTCGATCCTGCGGGTGCTGGCGGGCAAGGAGCCCAAGCCCTTCCGTTTCGGCTACTACCACACCCCTGTCAGTCTGGGCCGGAACGACGCCGTCGTGCAGTTCACCCACCCCGACGACAGCCCGCGCCGGATCGTGCTGACCGGCAAGCGAGCCGCAAAGTACAAGGAGACGGTCACCGCCGCGCCGTGGCCGACCTTCGCCCGCATGAAGAAGATGCCCGCCTCGGGCGCGTTCTGGCCGCACGGCGGCCGCTACACCCGGATTCGGAGCGCCAAGTGACCCAGCCGCAGCAGCCCGGCCCCGACCAGCTTGCCTTCCAGCAGTACCGCACCCTGCTCTTCTCCGTCGCCTACCGCATCCTCGGGACCGCCGCCGATGCCGAGGACGTGGTCCAGGAGGCTTGGCTCAAGTGGTCGGCGGCCGACCGATCGCAGGTCGCCGACCCCAAGTCCTACCTGACCCGGATCGTCTCCAACCTGGCGATGGACCAGCTTCGTTCGACTCGCCACCAGCGCGAGACCTACGTCGGGCCATGGCTCCCCGAGCCGATCCTCACTGGCCCGGACACAGCTGACGGCGTTGCCACAACGGACTTGGTCTCCACGGCCCTGCTGGTGGTGCTGGAGACACTGAGTCCCCTGGAGCGCGCGGTCTTCGTGCTGAAGGAGGTCTTCGCGTTCAGCCATGCGGAGATCGCGGAAGCGGTGGAGCGCTCGGAGGCGGCGGTCCGACAGGCGGCGCACCGCGCCCGTGAGCACGTCCAGGCCCGCCGGCCCCGTTTCACCGCGGACCGCGCCCGCCAACGCGATGTCGCCGAGCGCTTCTTCGCGGCGACGGCGGGCGGCGACATCAACACGCTCATGGAGCTTCTCTCCCCGGACGTGACCCTGTGGACCGATGGCGGCGGCAAGGTCCGCCAGGCCCTCAAGCCGGTCGTCGGCCTGGAGACCGTGGCCCGTTGGTTCGCCGCGCTCGGCACCGCGACCTACCAGGGCATCGAGCCCGGGCAGATGCGGACGGAGCTCACCTGGATCAACGGCGGCCCGGGCGTGGTCTTCCGCGGCCCCGACCGCGTGGTCGCCACGCTGACCTTCGACTTCGATCGGGAGGGCCGCATCTCGACCATCCACAACGTGGCCAACCCCGACAAGCTGCACGCAGTCGCCGACGGAAGACGGCTCGAACTCTTCTGACCGTCACTCACCATCGCCTCGGCCGGCCCAGGCGGCTCGGGTCCGGGTCGACCAACTGGGCCGCCATGCCGACGAGGACCAGCCCGGTCGCGATGAGCAGCCCTTGTGCCAGGGCGATGCCGGAGCCCAGGACGGCCACGCCGACGGCCAGGGCCCACCAGGCTCCGGCACGCCGGTACTCCCGGGGCCGGGCCGGGCGGCCGGCTCTCATGGCCCGGGTGAACCTGGGGTCCTCCCGCTCGAGTCGTGCTTCGAGGTCGACGAGACGTGCGTCTTCGGACTGGGGCACGGCTTCTCCTTCCCGGAACCCGACAGCGCTTCGAGGCAGGGCACGGCCGAGGCCATGGCAAGTCCTGGGGTGTTCGGCCCGCGTGACGGTGCGAAGGGAGACGGCCCGCTGACGCGTGGCGCGGCCGGTCTCACCGGGGCTTCGGCTTCTCCCCCCTCCAGCGGCGTCCGCCATGGGGCCCACACCTCATCCTTCCCGGTGGCCGCCCCGTACGAACGCCGTGCCGTCAGGCAGATGTTCGCCCTGCTCCACTCGTCGGAGTGGCCCTACCGCTCGGCCTCGGCCGGCACGGCGGCGGAGGCGGACGACGGGGTGCTGTCGTCCTGGGAACAGGGCTCGGTGGTGTACGACGGGGCCGTGCGGCCGGGCAGGAGGTCCTGGGCCGCCTTGAGGGCGCGGGCGAGCAGGTGGGCCTGGCCGGCGGCGATGGCCGAGGATCGCGAGGACGTACCCGGCGATGAACGGGGCGAGTCGGGCGTCGAGTCCGGCGCCGGCGGCCATGGCGGCCAGGATCAGGGCGAACTCGCCGCGGGCCAGGAGGCTGGTGGCGATCTCGGCGGCGGGCTCGGTGCCGCAGCGGTACACGCGGGCGACGAGGAGTCCCGCGGCGATGTTCATGACGACGGTCGGGACCGCCGCCGCGGTGACCGGGCCGACGACGGAGACGATGTCGCCGGGGTCGATGGAGAGCCCGAAGGCGAAGAAGGCGGGACCCGTCGCGGAGCCCGCACCCGGCGCGGCGCGACACTCATCGCGGAGGCGAAACACGTCGCGGAGGCGCCACTCATCGCGACGGCCGCACCCGTCGCGGAGACGACACCCCATCACGGAGGCGGCACTCATCGCGAGGGCCGGCCCCCGTCGCTGGGGCCGCACCCGTCGCGAGTACCGGCCGTGTCGCGGTGCCGCGCGACGTCGCAGGGCCGGCCCCCGTCGCGACGGCCGCACCCCACCCGTCTCCCCGTCACACGTGACGGTGTTCGATGCCCAGCAAGCTCGCCGCGGCCCTGAAGTCGGCCGCGTGGTGGCCGACCGCCAGGGACCAGTGGTGGCCGACGCCCGTCGCACTCCACGCGTCCACCCATTCGCCGGGATCGCGGCCGAAGTCGACGCGGCTGGTGGTGTTGCCGATCTCCAGCAGGGGTCCCGGTACGACCGTGCCCTCGGAGGTGACGAAGGACAGGCTGCCGTCGGCGTCCTGGCCGAGGCCGAGCAGGGTGACGGGCCCGTGCTGGACGTCGAACTCGACGCTCACGCCCCAGCCGCGCTTGCCGTGGTAGACGCCGAGCCCGCGCAGGAGCGGGTCGCGGGCGCTGACCGCGAGGTGGGCGGGGCCGTCGTGGCCCATCTCCACGACGCCGTCCTCGAAGTTCAGGGCCTGGATCTCGGTGAAGGACCCTCCGGCGCCGACGCTCTGGGAGGCGAGCTGGGCGACGCTGGTGCGCAATTCGTACTCCCCGGCCGCCGGCACGCCCCGGGCCGTGAGCAGGGAGGCGCCCAGGATCATGCCGGCACCGAGCCGCTCGTGCAGCTCCCCGTCGAGGCCCCGGTGGTAGTACGCGAGGCTGTCGAGCTCGAAGTCGGCCACGAGCCGGTCCAGGGCGACCGACACGGTCGCGCCCCAGGCGAAGTCCTCCTCCACCACGCTGTCGTCGAGGGTGAAGACCTGCCGGGCGAGCGCCATCCGCTCCCTGGTATCCTCCTCGGTCACGCGCTCCACCCGGTGCCGCAGGTCGTCGAACTCCAGCACCTCCACGTGCGAACCGAACGTCGTGGACAGCAGCGTCGGATCGGTCTGCACGTCGAGCATGCCCGGATACACGTGCCCCATGAGGCCGTGCCGGGCGTGCCGGAGCGCGGCGCGGATGTGCGCGGCCCGGATCCACTGTTCGATGCGCCGCCAGGCGGACTCCTGCCGCAGCCAGCCCGACACCGACCGGAAGGGGATGCCGGCGCGCCGGAAGACGTTGCCGACCTCGGGGACGGGGCACTGCCCGCAGTAGGCCAGCCAGGCCCCGGTGTCGAAGGAGGCGTGGTCCATCTTCTCGGTCGGCTGGAGGTCGATGACCAGGACCGGCGTCTGCGTGCGCTGCGCGATCGGCAGCACCATCGAGGAGGTGAGGTACGTCGTCAGGAACAGCACGATGAGGTCGCAGTCGGCCTTGCGCAACTGCTCGGCGGCGCGCGCTCCTTCCCGGGCGTCGGAGACGAACCCGGCGTCGGTCACCTCCGCGTCCATCCCCCGGAAGCGCTCGGCGACATAGGCGGCCGACTCCTTCAGCTGCGGGAGCAGCCCGGGGAACTGCGGCCAGTACGTGCCGAGTCCGCCGGCGACCAGTCCGATCCGGGTGCGGCGCCGGGTGACCGGCGGGAGCAGGTCGTGCAGGGCGGCGGCCCGTACGGCGGTGCGGTCCGCGGTCGTTGCCATGGTCGGTGCTCCTTGTCGGTCTGCTGCGGCTCAGGTGCTCGGGACACGCAGGTCCGCTCTGTCGTGCGCGGCGCCGGTGGTGCGGGGGACGAGGACGCGGATGATGAACACGCCCGCGAACGCGGCCACCGTCATACAGGCGGTGATCGTCCAGAGCAGGACGGACGGGCTGTAGTCGGCCAGGGCGGGGGTGAAGAACGCGGCGACCGCGAAGACCCCGCGGGACAGGGCGTAGGTGAGGCCCTGGGTGGTGCCGCGGGTGTCCGCGGGCAGCGTGAGCTGCGACCACACCTTGTAGTTCGCCTCTCCGGCGAAGGGGTTGGAGAGCTGGTAGAGCACGAAGAAGACGAGCATGCCGACGAGCGCGCCCGCGGTCAGGGACGCGATGACGAAGGCGAGGATCTGCACGACCGCGGCCACGTGGAACAGCCGGTCGCGCAAGGGGCTGTCAGCGACCCGGACGAAGGCGAAGGTCAGCAGCACCCCGATCGGGATGAAGGCCAGGTTGATCCCGGTGGCCAGGCTCTGTGAGGCGTCGCTGACGGTGACGAGCAGATAGGTGCCGAACTGGCCGAAGGTGTTGGCCCCGAGGCCCCAGGTGACGTAGAAGACGAACGTCGCGGTCATGGGCAGCAGGGCGGCGCGCGTCCAGATGTTCTTCAGGGCGACGCGCTGCGGGGCGGCCTGCGTCCCGGACTCGGCCGTGTCGTGCTCGGACAGCTTCAGGCGGGAGCGCAGGGCCCAGGTGACGAGCGCGGCGACGGCGAGCTGTCCGGTGATGAGCCGGGCCCCGGTCATGCCCGTGGTGGACAGGACGAAGCCGAGGAAGATGGCGACGGTGATGCCCAGCATCCACATGACCTGCGTGAAGGCGACGAGCCTGCCGCGGGCCCAGGAAGGCGCGGCGTCGGAGACCACGGCCAGGGACGTCGGCAGGTCGGCACCGGCCGCGAGTCCCGCGACGAGGACGCCGATCAGCAGCGTGATGTCGTCGGGCGCCAGCGTGATGACGATCGCCCCGAGCGCGAAGCAGAAGATGTCCCAGTTGTAGACGCGGCGGCGGCCGAAGAGATCGGCGAGCCGGCCGCCGACGAGCGAGCCGACGGCGATGCAGCCGGTGACGATCGCGCTGATCGCACCGGCCATCCACACGCCCATGTCGTAACTGTCGCGGTAGATGGCCAGGTTGACGGAGATGCTGACGATCAGCCCGGCGTCGAGGTAGGAGGCCATACCCGACAGGGCGGCGGCCTTCCAGAGCGGTTTGGGGATGGGGCGGGTACCGGCCATGATGCGACTCCGTCGTCTGGTGACATCGCGGTTCCGGGGGCCTGGTCGCAGCGAATATAGGGCGGGAAAAACGTTGCAACAAGGTGTCACGCAGATATCGGCGGCAGCGTGTCTCCGTCCGCCGTGCCGTCCGGGGTTATGGCGTGACTGTTCCAGGTCGCCTACCGTGAAGGTGGCCTAAAAACGTTTTAGGGGAAGGACCGCCTCCGTGATCTCCCCCGCGCTCCGGCAGCTGTTCGACGACCCGCCCCGCGATTTCGGCCCCGCTCCCCTGTGGTGGTGGTCGGGCGCGAAGGTCACCCGTGAGCGACTCGCCTGGCAGATGCGGGCGTTCGCCGAGGGCGGTGTCCACAACCTCGTCGTGATCAACCTGGCCCCGGCCGGCCCGACGTTCGGGGCCCGGGCGGACGATCCGGCGTGGTTCGGCGAGGAGTGGTGGGCTCGCTTCACCGACGCCTGCGAAATTGCAGCGGAGTTGGGCACCCGCCTGTGGTTCTATGACCAGATCGGGTTCTCGGGCGCCAATGTGCAGGGCGGTGTGACACGACGTCATCCCGAGGCCAGGGGCTGTGCGCTGCGCTGCCGCGACGTCACCGTCTCCCGCGGGACGGTCGCTCTGCGGGATGCCGAGTCCCCGCTGGCCGCGTACACCGCGCAGGGCCGTCGCCTCGACCTCGCCCCGGACGGCCCGGACGGCCCGGACGGCCTGGCCGTCGCCGCCGCCGACGGGACCCGCGTACGCCTCGTCACCACCGTCCCCACGGCGTTCGACTACCTGGACCCGCACGCCGTCGGGCTGTTGATGGACGCCGTGCACCACGAGTACGACCGCCGTGTGCCCGAATATCTGGGCAGCGTCATCGCGGGCAGCTTCCAGGACGAACTGCCGGGCACGAACGCCTGGAGCCACCGCTTCGCCGAGGAGTTCCGCGCCCGGCGCGGCTACGACCTGCTCGACCACCTGCCGGCCCTGTTCGGCACGGACGCCACCGTCCCGGAGACGAAGATCCGCGCAGACTACTACGCCGTCCGCGCGGAACTCACCGAAGAGGCCCTCTTCCGGCCGCTGTCCGCATGGCACCGCGAGCGGGGGATGCTGCTGGGCAGCGACCAGAGCCACCCCGCCCGCGCCGGCCACCCGGCCCAGTCGACGCAGATCTACACCGACTACTTCCGCACCCACCGCTGGTACAGCGCCGCCGGCAGCGACCACCACGGCGACGCCAAGGTGCACTCCTCCATGGCCCATCTCTACGGCCACGAGCGGGTCTGGATCGAGGCGTTCCATTCCTCCGGCTGGGGCGGCACGCTGGAGGACACCTACCACTGGCTGCTGCCGTTCCTGCGCAGCGGCGCCAACCTGTACAACCCGCACGCCAGTTACTTCGGCACCGCGGGCGGCTGGTTCGAGTGGGCGCCGCCGTCCACCGACTGGCGCCAGCCGTACTGGAAGCAGTACCCGGCGTTCTCCCGGGCCGTGGCCCGGATCTGCTCGATCATGTCCTGGGGCGGCTACGCCGCCGATGTGGCGGTCCTGCACCCGACCGCCACCATGCAGGCCCTCGTCCCGCTGGACGCGCCCGTCCGGCACTTCGGTGACGGACGGCTGGGCGACGGCCACGCCGACGCCGACGAGACGCAGCGCCACTACCTCGACCTGTGCGGCACGAACAACTGGCTCGCCCCGCACGCCGGCGCACTGGACCGGCGCGGCATCTCCTTCGACGTCGTCGACGACGACTCGGTGCAGCGCGCGAAGGCGACCGACGGAGCCCTGCGGATCAGGGACCTGGCGTACCGCGCCGTGCTGCTGCCCTCGGCGAGTGTGCTGGAGGAGGAGACGGCACGGCGGCTGACCGAACTGCTCGACATGGGAGGCCGCGTCGTCGTCGTGGGCCGTCCTCCCGCCACAGCCGCCGGTCGGTCCGGTGACGACGCGGTGGTGGCGGCCCTGGTGGCGCATCCCCGGCTGGAGCGGGTACGCGATCCGGAGGCCGGCGCGGAGGCCGTGACCGACGCGGCCGGTCACGCCACGGGCGAGGTACCGCTGCTCGTCCGGCGGAGAGGGAACGAGGCGGTGGCGCTGGTGACAGCGGCCTTCCCTGAGATCGGCGCGCATCCACTGCGGGCCGGGTCCTCCCCGTCGGGCGACGCCGCCGGCACCTCGTCCGTCACCGTGCGGGCCGCCGTCGCCGAGGCCGAGGTCTGGAACCCGGCGACCGGTACCCGCGCCCCCGCGCACGTCACCGTCTCCGGCGACGGCGACGGCGACGGCGACGGCAACGGCAACGGCAACGGCAACGGCAACGGCAACGGCAACGGCAACGGCAACGGCAACGGCAACGGCAACGGCAACCGTGACGTCTCGACCATCGACGTGCCGCTGGACGGCGCCCCCGCGGTCCTCGTCGTGTGGCGCGAGGGCCGGCCGGCGCCCACGCGTCCTCGACGCGGGACGGGGGAGGCACCCGCCCGGGTGATCGACGTCTCGACCGGCTGGCACGGCCGTCTGGTTCCCACCCTGGACAACACCTGGGGCGACCTGGCGCTGCCCCCGGGTGCGCCGGTGGACGAGCCGCAGATCTGGACCATGGAGTGGGCCGAGGGCGGGACTTGGGAGCGGACGCGGGTCACGTACGGCAACCGGGTCCGCGTCCTGCCGCCGGTGCCGCTCGCCCAGGTGCCGGAGCCGCTGGACGCCGCGTCCGTGGAGCGCGTCCTGGCAGGTGAACTGCCGCTCGTGCCACCCGGCGCTGGCTGGGAGGTCGGCGTGTACTCGTCGAGCCGGGGCGTCCCGGATCCGGGCGGCCTGCTGGGTCTCAAGGGGCTGGTGAGCGAGGAGTTCGTACGGGTGCCGGTGCCGATCGGCGCAACGGCCGCCCGGGTCCGGGCGATCGTGGAGACCGGCCTGGGGCCCGCCGAACTGCATGTCGGCGCGGAGTGCGTCAAGCGCGTGTGGTGGAACGGGGAGCCGCTCGAACCGGAGGGCGGCGGCTATCTGGCCTCCGCCCGGGTCACGGTGGCCCGGGACCGCAACGTGCTCGAGTACGAACTGTCCGGCGCCCAGAGCCGCCCCTCGACGATCTCGGCCGGTGACGGCACGCCCCTGGGCAGCTTCTTCTGTCTGTCGGCGCCGGGCGGGCTCGGACCGCGTCCGCGTTTCATGCGACTCCCGGACGGAGTACGACCGGACGGCCGCGTCACCTACCGGGCTCGGCTCCGGGTGCCGGGGGGCGACGCCCGGGCGGTGCTCGTCGTGGGTGCCGCCTCGGCGGTCACCGTGCTGCTCGACGGGGAGGTCGTGGCGCGGCAGGAGAAGGTGGAGTACTACGAGGCGGACTGGGGTGCCGTGCCGATGTTCTTCCGGCACGAACCGGAACTCGGGTCGGGCGAGCACACGCTGGAGGTCGTGGCCGACAGTGCCGACGCCCGGGACGCGGTGTTCGTCGACCTGGTGGTGCGGTCCGGGGCCGGGGTGACGGCCCTGGTCAGTGGCGCCGGCTGGGAGGCCGCGACGGGTGACTGGCAGGGGCGGACCGTCGAGGACGAGCGCAGGCGGGGCGAGGTGCAGCACTGCCACGCGGTGGTGCGGCCGCATCCGCTGCCGGACACCGGGTGGCTCACCGGCCGGCCCGTACTGGGCGGCACCGTATGGTCGTCGCGCTCCACCGACGAGGTCCGCGACATGCCGCAGCGCTTCCGGTTCACCGTGCCGGCGGGAACGGTGTCGCTCGGCCTGCCGTTGGCCCTCCGCGCGCGCGTACGCGTCGGGGACGGACCGGAACACCCCCTGGAGGACGATCGGCTGACACTCGGTCAGCCGCTGGCGCAGCCCACGCCGGTCGAGGTGGTCACCGAGCCGACGGCGGTCCTGCGGGGCGGCTCCGCCTGGCGGGGGCCGGTGCGGGTGCGTGCCGTACCGGCGCCGCTGCCCCTCGGGAACTGGCGGGAGCTGGGGCTGGGCAGTTGGAGCGGAGGCGTGACGTACGCGCGGGTCCTGGAGGTGCCGTCGGGACCCGATCCCGTACTGGATCTCGGGCGGGTGCGGGGCAGTGTGGAGGTGTCGGTCGATGGGGAGCCGGCCGGTGAGGGGTTCTGCGCCCCGTATCGATTCCCGTTGCGCGGTGCCGCCGGGCGCAGCGTGCGGCTGGAAGTGACCGTCCGGGGCACGCTGGCGCCGTATCTCGCGGAGGCGACGCCGACGGCCTGGGCGTTCGACTCCCAGCTGTCGTCGGGCTTGTCGGGGCCGGTGACGCTGCGGATCCCGTCCGCCCCGGAGGGCGGGGTCTAGTCGTCGGCGGACAGGGGGGTCAGTCGTCGGCGGGCGGTCGCGTGGAGTCGCGTACGACGAGGCCGGGGGCGAAGACGCGGGTCTCGTGGACGTGGTCCGCGCGGGCCTCGATCTCGTCGAGGAGCATCTCCACGGCGGCCCGGCCGAGGTCCTCGACCGGCTGCCGGACCGTCGTGAGGGTGATGGCGCCGAAGGTCGCGACGTCGAGGTCGCCGTAGCCGACGACCTGGACCTCCTCGGGGATGCGCACGCCCCGGTCGGCCAGCCCGCGGCACAGGCCCGCCGCGAGGAAGTCGTTGGTGCAGAAGACCCCGTCGGGCAGTGCCGCGAGCCCGTGCGCGATCTGTGTGCCGTACGCGACGGTCATCCGCTCGGCGACGGCCTGGTCCAGCCGTGCCTCGCGCCGGCTGCGCACGGCCTGCCGGGCGCCCTGGTAGCGGTCGGCGCACTGGCGTATGCCGCGCTCGCCGTTGACGACGAGGATGTCGCGCGCCCCGCGGTCGAGGAGGTGCTGCACGGCGAGCCGGCCGCCGGCGATGTCGTCGACGGAGGCCGAGCAGCCCTCCCGGTCGGGCATCGCGCGGTCGGCCAGGACGAGCGGGATGCCCCGCTCGCGCAACCGGGCGAGCCGGCCCGGGTCGGCGCTGAGCGGCACGACGACGACGCCGACGGCCCGCTGCTCGACGAGCATGCTGAAGTAGCCCTGCTCCCGTTCCGGGTCGTCTCCGCTGTGGCAGAGGACGAGGGAGTAGCCGTGGTCGTAGGCCGCGTCCGCGGCGCCCCGGGCGATGCGCGCGTAGAAGGAGTTGGTCACGTCGGGCAGCACCAGGCCGATGGCCGAGGCGCGCCCGGTGCGCAGCCCGGCGGCTCCGGGGTGCGGGACGTAGTCGAGGGCGGCGACGGCGATGCGGACGCGCTCGGCGGTCTGTGCGGTGACGCGCTCGGGCCGGTTGAGCACGTTCGACACGGTGGACACCGAGACGCCGGCGGCGGCCGCGACGTCCTGGATGCGGGCGGGGCGTGCCGGAACGGCGTCCACCCCCTCGCTGTTGCAGCCGTGCGACCAGGCACGACCGTGGTCCTCTTGGGCGCCGCAAGTATAACGTGACCGGGCGTGGAACGTTTTTCCCGCCCGGTCGCCGTTGTCCCCGGGTCAGGCGGAGGGCGCGCCGGTGAGGACTTCCACGCGGCCGGTGTCGAGCGAGTAGTAGGCGCTGACGACGGCCAGGTCGCCCTTCTTCACGAGCGGGGCGAGGTCGCGGTTGGTCCGCAGCTCGGCGGCGGTCTGCTTGGTGTGGATCCGCACCATGGCGTCGACCGGGTCGGCGTGCTTCCCCCGGGTGGTCTCCCGGTAGGCCGGCCGCAGGGCGTCGGAGATCGCCTGGAGGTTGCCGGGCAGCTTCTTGCCGTCGCGCATCGCCTCGTAGGCCGCCTTGATCGCGCCGCAGCGCTGGTGTCCGAGGACCACGATCAGCGGGGTGCCGGACGTCATCGGCCCGTACTCCACGGAACCGACGACCACCGGTCCCACGACCTGCCCGCCGGTGCGCATCACGAACAGGTCGCCGAGGCCCGTGTCGAAGACGAGCTCCGGCGGGACGCGGGAGTCGATGCAGGAGAGGATGACGCCGTAGGGGTCCTGTGCCTCGGCGACGAACTCGCGCCGCTCCGGGTCACGGTCGGGGTGCTGGAGCTTTCCGTCCACCCAGCGCTTGTTGCCGTCCATCAGCCGGGCGAACGCCGCCCAGGGGGAGTCCGGTCGCGCACCCGCCGCGGGTGAGGGCGAGGGGGTCTGCGCCGCGCCGACGGCCGACGTCTTCTCCCCGTTCGCGCTGCCCGAGTTCGACGAACAGGCGGTGAGCATGGCTGCGGTGACAGCCAGCCCGCCGGTGAGTATGGCCCTGCGCTGCGGTGTCCTGGCGGTACTCATGTGGCCGTTCCCTTTCGGTCCCCGTTCTCCCTGGCGGGAGCGGTGATCCAACTGTCGTGGGAGGCCGGTTAGCGCTCGTACAACGCTGATGCAGTGCAGGAGAAGCGCTGTTCCAAAACTCGGTTACAGGATGACTGTGGTGCGGTGCTCGTAATCCAGCCCGTGGTCGGCGCAACGCCCCTCCCCGCGGGGGCAGATCATCGAGTACTCGCTGACCCGGGCTCGGTACACCCGCCACGGCGCGGGCGGACGGACCTCCTCCGGGCCGAGGGAGCGGCCGCCGCGGCCGGCGGGGCGGGGAATCACCCGCAGACCCGCCAGGGCTGCCTCCCCGTGGAGTTCCTCCGCCGTGGCCTTCAGGTACAGGGCGAGGGGGCTCGCCGTGCCCACCGGGGCCCGGGAGTCGTGGAGGACGATGCCGATCCGGGGTTCGTGGGCGATGTTGCGGGAGTGCGTGACCTCGGGGGACGAGACCCAGTACAAGTCCCGTCCGTCCTCGGTGGAGTAGAAGACGGGCGAGGCCCAGGGGGCGCCGTCCGCGCCGACGGTGGCCAGCACCATGTACAGGTTCCGGTCGATGATCGCGCGTGCCGCGCTGCGGGTATCCTCACTCATGCGTTCCCCCTGTTTGCCGTGTTGCCGGTGCTTCCGGCCGACACGGGTCACTCTAGGAGGGCGGGCACCCTGAAGCGGCATCAGCGGCGGGTGAGGCGGGTGAGGGTGCCCCCGTTGGGAAAGGCGGTGCGCTCGGCGACATCGAAGACCGTGAGGTCGAAGACACCGGCGACAGGGCACGACGGTGACGGCCGGGTCGATGTCCGGCTTGAGGGTGCTGGAGCGGCTCCAGCCCGACGAGGCCACGATCGCCCGCCACCGGGCGGCCGACCGCGACCGGGAGACCCACGCGGAACTGATGCGCGAGCTCGTCGGCCACGGCCGTCAAACTGCTCATGCTGACGCTGGACTGGCTGCTCGTCGAGCAGCTCACCCTGCCGGACGTCTTCACGGAGAAGAGCGCGAACAGCTGGTGACGGCCGCGGTGGAGCGCATCGTGGGGGCGGAGTAGACGGCTCGGCCCGACCGCCCCACTGGCCCGTCAGGGCTGGGCCGTGCCCGTCGTCGCCGTGGTCGGGGTGTGCGGGCCGCTGCTTCCGAAGTGGACGCCCTTGGCCTCCTTGCCGATCGCGCTCAGCAGGATCACCACGGCCAGGGTGGGCACGACGGTCCACGCCATCGCCGCCGGATATCCGTGACGCTCGGCGATGGCCTCCTGGATCGGCAGGTTCAGCGCGGCGATCAGGTTGCCGAGCTGGTAGGTGACGCCCGGGTAGAAGCCCCGGACGGCGTCCGGGCTCATCTCGGTCAGATGGGCCGGGATGACGCCCCAGGCCCCCTGCACGCACACCTGCATCAGGAAGGACGACAGCATCAGCCAGCCGACGGTCGTGGACAGCACGAAGAACGGCACCACGACCAGGCCACCGGCCGCCGCGATCATGATCGTCCGGCGGCGGCCCAGCCGCTCGGAGTACGCGCCGAGCAGCACGCCGCCGATCATGGCGCCGATGTTGTAGACGACGGCGATCGCGATCGAGGTGTTCGCGGACAGCTCCAGGCCCTTCTTCACGAAGGTCGGGTAGATGTCCTGCGTGCCGTGCGACATCCAGTTGAATGCGGTCATCAGAGCGACCAGGTAGACGAAGCGCCGCAGCACCGCGGGGTTCTTGAACACCTGGTGTGCGGGGGTGCGGTTGAGCCGGACGGACTTCTCCCACACCTCGCTCTCCTCCACCCGGCTGCGCACCCACAGCGCGACCAGTGCGGGCAGCAGGCTGAAGGCGAACAGTCCCCGCCAGCCGAACACCGGCTCGATGACGAAGAACGCCACGGCGGCCAGCAGGTACCCCAGCGAGTAACCGCTCTGCAGCAGACCCGACCAGAAGCCGCGCCTCGCGGTCGGGATCTTCTCCATGGCCAGGGCCGCTCCCAGGCCCCACTCGCCGCCCATGCCGATGCCGTAGAGCAGGCGCAGCACCAGCAGCACGGTGTAGTTGGGCGCGAAGGCGCAGGCGAAGCCGACAATGGAGTAGAAGACGACGTCCACCATGAGCGGGACGCGACGGCCGCGCCGGTCCGCCCACATGCCGAACAGCAGCGCGCCGATCGGCCGCATGACCAGCGTCGCGGTGGTGAGGAAGGCCATGTCGGTCAGGGAGACATGGAAATCGTCGGCTATCTCGCTGTAGACGAGCACGACCAGGAAGTAGTCGAACGCGTCCATCGCCCAGCCGAGATAGGCGGCTACGAAGGCGTTGCGCTGGTCTGCCGTCAGACCCGCTGCCTGCGCTTTCACGGTGTTCAGCACTGCGGCCTCCCGAAGTTCGCAGCCGAGGCTAGGCAGGCGCCACCGGGAATCGGGCAAAGCACGAACCACGATTGGACCAAGAGCACCGACGGCTCGCTGGGGCCCGTCTGACACATCCCCGTCGTCCGCCCGGAGGACGGGCTCCGCGGCATCCGGTGGTGCGATGGCGCCGGAGCGCCCTCGATGAGGTCCCCTGCGCGAAGTTGTTCGAGCGCCAGGGAGGAGCCACGTGGGCGCTTCGGCAACGCGGCGAGCGTGCGTGCCAGACGCCGCGGAGCAGGCGGGGATTTGTCAGAACGGCCCTAGCGGCCCGGAACCCGCCTTCGCGGCGCCGCCACACCGCCGGAGGCCGCCGCGTCGAGGAGGCGGCGGAAGGTCGGGCACTCCATGTGGCTGGGGGCGGGGCACGCGGCGGCATGGCGCAGGGAGTCGCGCAGGGCGCCCAGTTCGCGGATCCTGTGGTCGAGTTCGTCCGCCTTGGCCGCCAGCATCTCCCGGTCGATCCGCGGCCGCCCGTCCGGCGCGAACATGAGCGCGATCTCGTCGAGCGAGAACCCGGCCGTCCGCCCCAGCGCGATCAGTGCCAGCCGCTCCAGTACGCCGGGGTCGTATTGCCGGCGCAGGCCGCGCCGGCCCGTCGAGGAGATCAGCCCTTTCTCCTCGTAGTAGCGCAGGGTCGATGCCGGAACCCCGGCGCGGTGCGACACTTCGGCGATGTCCAGTTCTGCCGTTTGTGTCGCGTCTGTTGTGTCTGTCGTTTCTGCCATGCCCGTCGTTGCCTTGACTTCAAGTCGACTTGAAGTAGAACGCTGTCATCCCGGTACGCCGAGGGCAACCAGAAGGAGAGAAAGCCATGGACGCTGAGCGCAGGGCCGACGAGGAGCAGGCAGCCCGCTGGAAGGGGCGCGCCGGTCACGCCTGGGCCGATCTGAAGGGTGTGCTGGACGGGATGTTCAGGCCTTTCGAGGAGCTCCTCGTCGAAGCCGTCGCCGCCGAACAGGCGCGGCACGTGCTCGAGGTCGGCTGCGGTACGGGCGGCGTCACGCTGGCCGTCGCGCGACGGCTCGGCCCGGCCGGTCGCTGTGTCGGCGTCGACGTCTCCGACGCGATGATCACCACCGCCCGGGAGTACGCCGGTCAGGAGGACGTACCGGCGTCCTTCCTCTGCGCCGACGCACAGGACCACGCCTTCGAACCCGGCGCCTTCGACGCCGTCATCTCGCGGTTCGGCGTCATGTTCTTCAGCGATCCCGTCCGCGCCTTCGCCAACCTCCGGCGCGCGGCCCGGGACGAGGCGCTGCTGCGGTTCGTCGTGTGGCGCGATCCGGCCGAGAACCCGTTCATGACGACCGCCCAGCGCGCCGCGTCACCGCTGCTCCCGGACCTGCCCGTCCGCAGGCCAGACGAACCGGGGCAGTTCGCCTTCGCGGACCCGGACAAGGTGCGGCGCATCCTGAACGAGAGCGGCTGGGACGGGATCGACATCCAGCCGGTCGACGTCGTCTGCACCCTGCCCGAGAAGGAACTGGTCCGTTACTTCACCCGGCTCGGTGCGGTCGGCATGCACCTGCCCGAGGTGGACGAGCAGACCCGCGACCGCGTCGTCGAGACGGTCCGGGCCGCCTTCGACCCCTTCGTGCACGGCTCGGAAGTCCGTTTCACCGCGGCCTGTTGGACGGTCGGCGCCCGGGCCTCGACAGCGAAATTTTCGTGAGGCCCTGCCCTCTTTCGTGAGCGCGGACGCCCGCCGCATAGTGAGATCACGATGACGCAGAAGAGAGCACTGGTGGTCCGCGGCGGCTGGGAGGGGCACCAGCCGGTCGAGGCGACGGAACTGTTCCTGCCCTTCCTGCGGAGCAACGGATACGCCGTCCGGGTCGAGGAGTCGACCGACGTCTACGCCGACGCCGCCGAGTTGGCGGGCACGGACCTGATCGTGCAGTGCGTCACGATGTCGGAGATCACGCGCGAGCAACTCGCGGGGCTGAGCTCGGCGGTCGTCGCCGGCACCGGGTTCACCGGCTGGCACGGCGGCATCGCCGACTCGTTCCGCGCCTCCTCCGACTATCTCCACCTGGTGGGAGGGCAGTTCGCCACACATCCGGGCAAGGAGCCGTGCGAGCGCCGGGGCGGGCCGGAGGACAACTTCCTGCCGCACACCATCACCCTCACCGAGGCCGGCCGCGAGCACCCCGTCACCGTGGGCATCGAGGACTTCGAGCTGCACACCGAGCAGTACTGGGTGCTCCACGACGACCTCATCGACATCCTGGCCACCACCACGCACCCCACCCGGCCGTGGGAGCCCTGGCACCGGCCGGTCACCTCACCGGCGGTCTGGACCCGCCGGTGGGGCGCCGGGCGGATCGTGGTGACGACACCGGGGCACAGCGTCGACGTGCTGGAGAACCCCAACGTCCGCGCCATCATCGAGAGGGGCATGCTGTGGGCGACACGCACCGCGTCGGCGTCGTAGGGCTCGGCGTCATCTCCCGCGCGTACCTGGAAACCCTCGTCGGCCGTTCCGCCGTGCGGGTGACAGCGGTCGCCGACCTCGACGCCTCCCGGTCGGCCGCGGTCGCCGCCGAGCTGCCCGGCGTCCGGGCGCTGACCGTCGAGGAGCTGCTGAGCAGCCCGGACGTGGACACGGTGCTGAACCTCACCACCCCAGGGGCGCACGCCGCGATCGCCCTCGAGGCCATCGGCCACGGCAAGAACGTCTACGGGGAGAAGCCGCTCGCCGCCACGCTCGCCGACGCCCAGGCCGTCATGGCGGCCGCCGCGCGGGCGGGCGTAGGAGTGGGGTGCGCGCCGGACACCGTGCTGGGCACCGGGGTCCAGACGGCGCGGGCGGCCGTGGCGGCGGGGTGCATCGGACGCCCCCTGTTCGCCTCGGCCGTGATGGTCACCGCGGGCCACGAACGCTGGCATCCGCACCCCGACTTCTACTACAGCGAGGGCGGCGGCCCCCTGCTGGACATGGGGCCGTACTACCTCGCGTCCCTGATTCACCTGCTGGGTCCGGTGCGGGCCGTGACGGGCGCGTCCAGCCGGCTGCGCGCCGAGCGGGTCATCGGTTCCGGTCCGCGTGCGGGCGAGCGGATACCGGTGGAGGTGGACAGCCATGTCTCCGGTGTGCTGGAGCACGTGGACGGGACACTGACGACGATCACGACGAGCTTCGACGGGGTGGCCACCACGGCGTCCCCGATCGAGGTCCACGGCGAGGCGGGCACCCTCGCCGTCCCGGACCCGAACCGCTTCGACGGCGACGTACGGCTCTTCGGCCTGGGCGACACCCAGTGGCGCACGCTCCCGCCGTCGGCGGGGTACGTCGACGGCGCGCGGGGCGTCGGCCTGCTGGACTTCGTCGCCGCCGACGGCCGGCGGGCCCCGCGTGCGAACGGCGAACTCGCCCTGCACGTGCTGGAGACGATGACCGCGCTCCTGCGTTCGTCGGTCGAGGGACGGCGGATCGAGCTGACGACGTCGACGGAGCCGCCCGATCCCGTCCCGCTGACGGCCGCCGAGGAGTGGGGAGGCCAGGCCGCCCCCAGTCCCGCGTGAGCCGGCGATGTCAGGGCGGTCAGTCCACGGGCCAGGTGTGCGCGGGCGCGTTCATGTGCATGTAGTCCATGTACGTGGCGGTCATCTGCCGCAGCGCCTCACGCCGGTCGGTGACGCCGGTCTTCTCCAGATGATGGACCATCTCCGCCTGCCACAGGGCGCCGTTGCGGGCGGTGACACAGCGCTGCTCCACGATGCCGAGCAGGGGTTCGCGCCAGGCCGCGTCCATGCCGGCCAGCTCCAGGCCCCGGTGGGCCAGCGGGAGCAGACGCCGCAACACCAGTTCCGTGGCCGGTACTTCGCCCACGCCGGGCCAGTACAGGCGGGCGTCGATGCCGTCGCGGGCCGCTGTGTGCAAATTCTCCTCGGCGACCGCGAAGGACATCCGCGTCCACACCGGCCGGTCCTCGTCGACGAGGGCGCGGGTGAGGCCGTAGTAGAAGGCGCCGTTGGCGATGATGTCGGCCACGGTGGGGCCGGCGGGCAGCACCCGGTTCTCGATGCGCAGGTGCGGGCCGCTCTCGGTGACGGCGTAGACGGGGCGGTTCCAGCGGTAGATCGTGCCGTTGTGCAGGGTCAGTTCGCCCAGTTGCGGAACGCCGCCGCGGTCGAGTTCCGCTTGCGGGTCCTCGTCCTCGCACAGCGGAAGCAGGGCCGGGAAGTAGCGCACGTTCTCCTCGAAGAGGTCGAAGACGCTGGTGATCCACCGCTCCCCGAACCACACCCGGGGCCGTACGCCCTGGGCCTTGATCTCCTCCGGGCGGGTGTCGGTGGCCTGCTCGAACAGGGGGATGCGGGTCTCGCGCCACAGCTCCTTGCCGAACAGGAAGGGCGAGTTCGCCGCGAGGGCGATCTGCACGCCCGCGATGGCCTGGGCGGCGTTCCAGTAGTCCGCGAACTGTCTGGGGGCGACCTGGAGATGGAACTGGGTGCTGGTGCAGGCGGCCTCGGGGGTGATGGTGTCGGCGTACGTCGACAGGCGCTCCACGCCGTCGACCCTGATCCGCAGGTCCTCCCCGCGCGCAGCGAAGATCTGCTCGTTGAGCAGCCGGTAGCGCGGGTCGCCGGAGAGGGCGGACTCGCTGACGTCCGCCTCGTCCAGGGTGGGCAGGATGCCGACCATGATCAGGTGCGCGCCGACGGCCGCGGCCCGGTCCTCGGCGTGGTTCAGGGCGTCCCGGATCGTCTGCTCCCAGGCGCCGGGGCCGCCGGTCGTCAGCTCCCGCGGCGGGATGTCGATCTCCAGGTTGAAGCGGCCCAGCTCGCTGGACCAGGCGGGGTCGGCGATCGCCTGGAGGACGTCGGTGCTGCGCATCGCGGGCAGCCCGTGGTCGTCCACCAGGTTGAGCTCGATCTCCAGCCCGACCCGGGGGCGCTCGCTCTCGAAGCTGGACTCGCGCAGCATCCGCGCCAGCACTTCCAGGCCGGTCTGCATCTTGGCCCGGTACCGACGGCGGTCCTCCCGTGTGAACACCAGGGCCGGCACGTCACGTCCCATGTACGCTCCCGAGGTCCCTCGGCGGATGGCTCTCGTCCCAGCGTCGCACCTTGTCGCGGTGCCCGCACCCACCTAGCCTGACTTTGTGCCGCAAATAAACAAACCCCGAACGCACAGTGCCGTGCCGGGCAACGGCAACTCCCTCACCCGACTCCGTACGGCCATCACCGTCTTCTTCGCCCTCGACGGCTTCGTCTTCGCCGGCTGGGTCGTGCGCATCCCCGCCATCAAGGAACAGACCGACGCCTCCGCCAGCGCCCTGGGCCTCGCCCTCCTCGGCGTCTCCGCCGGAGCCGTCGTCACCATGGTCCTCACCGGCCGCCTGTGCCGCCGCTTCGGCAACCACCGGGTCACCGTCGCCTGCGCCGTCCTGCTCTCCCTCAGCGTGGCCCTGCCCCCGCTGACCCACTCGGCCCTCGCGCTCGGCCTCGTCCTGCTGGTCTTCGGCGCCGCGTACGGCGGGATCAACGTCGCCTTCAACAGCGCCGCCGTGGATCTCGTGGCCGCCATGCGGCGGCCGATCATGCCGAGCTTCCACGCCGCGTTCAGCCTGGGCGGCATGGTCGGCGCCGGGCTGGGCGCCCTGGTCGCGGGGTCCCTCTCCCCCACCCGGCACCTGCTGCTGCTCACCGTCACCGGACTGCTCGTGACCGCCGTGGCGGGGCCCGTACTGCTCCGGCAGGAGCCGCCGGCGCCGCCGGAACCGGAACGTCCCGCGGAGGACGCCCCGCGCCGCCTGGACGGCCGCACCCGGGGGCTCGTGCTCGTCTTCGGCCTGATCGCGGGCTGTACCGCGTACGGCGAGGGAGCGCTGGCCGACTGGGGCGCCCTGCACCTGGAAGAGGACCTGGCCGCCTCGCCGGGGGCCGCGGCCATCGGCTACTCCTGCTTCGCGCTCGCCATGACGGTGGGCCGTCTGACCGGCACCACACTCCTGGAGCGCCTGGGGCGGACCCGGACCGTCGTGGCGGGCGGCGCCACGGCGGCGGCCGGGATGCTGCTCGGCTCGCTCGCCCCCGCCCTGTGGGCGGCCCTGCTCGGGTACGCGGTCACGGGCATCGGCCTCGCGAACCTCTTCCCCGTGGCCGTGGAACGCGCGGGCGCGCTGGCCGGCCCGAGCGGAGTCGCCACGGCCTCCACGCTGGGCTACGGCGGCATGCTGCTGGGGCCGCCCGCCATCGGGTTCATGGCGGACTGGTTCTCCCTCCCGGCCGCGCTCACCAGCGTGGCGGTCCTGGCCGCCGTGGCCGCGCTCATCGGTTTCGCGACGCGGCGCGCGGCGGCGGGCTGACCCGGCGGACCGGCCTGCCGGACACCCCGGTGGACCACCAGGTGATCGGTGCCCCGGCAGTGGGGTACCCGGGGCCTCGCCCGTTGTGGTCACCGGCTGTGATCACCGGGCCGTACGCCATGGACAAGGAGGCAGACCCGTGACCGATCAACAGCACCCCGGCGAACAGCACCCCACCCCGGAGTTTCCCTCCCAGGACCAGCCGCACCCGGGCTGGACCGGCCCCATGGACCCGCCCCCGGACCACGGCGAGAAGTCCTACCGGGGCAGCGGCCGGCTGGACGGACGCAAGGCCGTGATCACCGGCGGGGATTCCGGGATCGGCCGCGCGGTCGCCCTGGCGTTCGCCCGGGAGGGAGCCGACGTGCTCTTCACCCACCTGGACGACGAGAAGGACGATGCCGCCGAGACCGCCCGTCTGGTCGAGGACGCCGGGCGGCGTGCCGTGCCCGTCTCGTGCGACGTACGGGAGGAGGAGAACTGCCGGGCGCTGATCGACCGTGCCGTCGCGGAGTTCGGCCGGATCGACGTCCTGGTGAACAACGCGGCGTACCAGATGTCGCAGCCCGACGGCATCGAGGCGATCTCCACCGAGCAGTTCGACCGGGTGCTGCGCACCAACCTGTACGGCATGTTCTGGCTGTGCAAGATGGCCCTGCCGCACATCCCGGAGGGCGGCAGCATCATCAACTCCACGTCGGTGCAGGCCTACAAGCCCAGTCCGCATCTGCTGGACTACGCGACGACCAAGGGCGCGATCGTCACCTTCACGCAGGGGCTGGCGCAGATGGTGATCGACAAGGGCGTGCGCGTCAACGCCGTGGCGCCCGGCCCGGTGTGGACGCCGCTGATCCCGGCGACCATGCCCGACACCCAGAAGTTCGGCAAGCAGGCACCCATCGGGCGGCCCGCGCAGCCGGCCGAGATGGCACCGGCGTACGTCTTCCTCGCCTCCCAGGAGGCGTCGTACATCACCGCCGAGATCGTCAACGCCACGGGCGGCACACCGCTGCCGTAGCCCCCGAGGAAATTCCGGCGCCCGGAGTGCGCCCGGTACGGCAGACTCGCGGCATGGAGACCGCCGAGTTCCTTCACGCGCTGGACACAGAGGGCCGTTTGCTGGCCGCGGCCGCCGAGGAGGCGGGGGCCGACGCCAAGGTGCCGACGTGTCCGCAGTGGCACGTGCGCGATCTGCTGCGGCACACGGGCGCGGTGCACCGCTGGGCGGCGTCGTACGTCGCCGAGGGGTACGGCGAGCGCCGTCCGCTGGATGAGGTCCCGGACCTCGACGGCGCGGCGCTCGTGGCCTGGTACCGCGACAGCCACCGCCGCCTCGTCGACACGCTGGCCGCCGCCGCCCCGGACGTGGACTGCTGGTTCTTCCTGCCCGCCCCGTCCCCGCTGGCCTTCTGGACCCGGCGGCAGGCGCACGAGACGGCGGTGCACCGGGTCGACGCGGAGTCCGCGCGCGGAGCCGGCATCACGGCCGTCACCCCGGACTTCGCGACCGACGGCATCGACGAGCTGCTGCGCGGCTTCCACGCCCGCTCCAGGAGCCGGGTACGCACCCCCGAGCCGCGCGTCCTGCGCGTGCGCGCGGACGACACCGGCGCGGTGTGGACCGTACGGCTGTCGTCCGAGCCGCCCGTGACCACGCCGGGCGCGTCCGGGGACGCCGAATGCGAACTGTCCGGCCCGGCCGAGCAGTTGTACCTGGCGCTGTGGAACCGGGCTCCCCTGCCGTCGGTCACGGGCGACCGGGCGCTCGCCGAGCTGTGGCGGGAAACCTCAGGAATCTGACCCGAATCCGGGAATCGGACCCGGCTCGGGACATCCGACCGGGCTCAGTCCTCCGCCAGCATCCGCGCCAGCACCGCACGCTGCACGGGCAGCACCTCACCGTGCAGCGTGCGCCCCTTCGCCGTGAGGGCGACGCGAACACCGCGCCGGTCCTCCGGGCACATGCAGCGCTCGACGAGCCCTTCCTTCTCCAGCCGCGCGATCAGCCGCGACAGCGCGCTCTGGCTCAGGTGGACCCGCTCGGAGATCTCCTGGACGCGGTAGGAGGGCCTGCCCTTCGCCGCCCGGCACCCGGCGAGGACGTCGAGCACCTCGAAGTCGCTGGCGCACAGGCCGTGTTCATGCAGAACCCGGTCGAGTTCGCACTGTGTTCGCGCATGCAGCGCCAGAATGTCGCGCCACTGTTCCACGAGCGCCTGCTCGGCCTGCTTCGCCGCCATGCGCCGCACCGTAACAGAGACCCGAGACTGTTGCACCTGAATTAAATGCGCTTGCATCTCATGCATGCGCATGTAATGTCTCGGGCATGACCTCTCCGCTCACCTCCCCCACGTCCGACGGGCGTTGGACTCCCCGGCTCTGGGGCACCCTCCTGGTGCTCTGCGCCGCGATGTTCCTGGACGCCCTGGACGTGTCCATGGTCGGCGTCGCGCTGCCCTCCATCGGTGCCGACCTCGGCCTGTCGACCTCGGCCCTGCAATGGATCGTCAGCGGCTACATCCTGGGCTACGGCGGTCTGCTGCTGCTCGGCGGACGCGCCGCCGACCTGCTGGGCCGGCGCCAGGTCTTCCTGGTGGCCCTGGGCGTCTTCGCGCTGGCCTCGCTGCTCGGCGGCCTCGTCGACTCGGGCCCGCTGCTCATCGCCAGCCGCTTCATCAAGGGCCTGAGCGCGGCCTTCACGGCCCCCGCCGGCCTGTCGATCATCACCACGACGTTCCCCGAAGGCCCGTTGCGCAACCGCGCCCTGGCCATCTACACCACCTGCGGCGCGACCGGCTACTCGATGGGCCTGGTCTTCTCCGGTCTGCTCACGGAGGCCAGCTGGCGGCTGACGATGCTCCTGCCCGCCCCCATCGCGCTGATCGCCCTGCTCGTGGGCCTGAAGCTGCTGCCGCGCACCGAGCGCGAGCGCGGCCGGGGCGGCTACGACATCCCCGGCGCCGTCCTCGGCACCGCCTCGATGCTGCTGCTCGTCTTCACCGTCGTCGAGGCGCCCGAGGCGGGCTGGGGATCGGCCCGGACCGTCCTGTCCTTCGCCGCCGTGGCCGTCCTGCTGGCGTCCTTCGTCACCGTCGAGCGGCGCAGCCCCAGCCCGCTGGTCCGGCTCGGCGTGCTGCGCTCGGGTCCGCAAGTGCGGGCGCAGCTGGGCGCGTTGACGTTCGTCGGCAGCTACATCGGCTTCCAGTTCTTGGTGACCCTCTACATGCAGCAGCTGCTCGGCTGGTCGGCGCTGCACACGGCCCTGGCCTTCCTGCCGGCGGGCGCACTGGTGGCGCTGTCCGCGACGAAGGTGGGGGCCGTCATCGACCGGTTCGGCACGGCCCGGCTGATGGTGCTGGGCTTCGCCCTGATGGTGACCGGCTACGTGCTGTTCCTGCGCATCGACCTCGACCCGGTCTACGCGGCGGTCATCCTGCCGACGATGCTGCTGGTCGGCTCGGGCTTCGCACTGACCTTCCCGTCCCTCAACGTCCAGGCCACCAACGGCGTCGACGAGCACGAGCAGGGCATGGTCTCCGGGCTGCTCAACACCTCGGTCCAGGTGGGCGGCGCGATCTTCCTCGCTGTGGTGACGGCGGTGGTGACCGCGAACGCCCCCGAGCCGGGCAACGCCTCCCCGCAGGCCGTCCTCGACAGCTACCGGCCCGGCCTGCTGGTCGTGACGCTCATCGCCCTCGCCGGCCTGCTCATCACCCTCACGGGCCTGCGTACCCGGCGCGAGCAGCCGTCCGTCGTGGTCGCCCAGTCCACCCCGAGGGAGCCCGAGCGCGTCGCCGTGCGCGACTAGGGAGCGTTTCCGGATGTGACCAAAGGGCCCTGCGTGACTCAAGGGGGGAACGCAGGGCCCGGGCGAGCGCCACCACCGGCCGATAAAGAGCACATTTCACCTTTTCCGGATTCCGGAAGGGTTCTACGCTCGTGTACAGATGGCGGGCGGGAGGCCGGCCAGTCGACCACCGCCGCCTGTAACGAGCGGAGGCGGAGATGAAAGCGTCGATACGGCGGTCCGCGGTCTTCGCAAGCGCGGCCGCTCTCGTGATTGCCGTCTGCGGTACGACGGGCACTGCCCAGGCCGAGCCGGGCGATGGTGAGCTCCAGTTCGGCTCCGTCCTGCCGGAGACGGGACAGCTGGCCTACCTCGGCCCGCCCCAGATCGAGTCGTTGAAGTTCGCGATACAGAAGATCAACGACGCGGGCGGCGTCCTGGGCAAGCCCGTGCCGAATGTGGTCTCCAGTGACGAGTCGGGACAGGAGGCCGTTGCCGCGCAGTCGGCGGACCGGGTCCTCGCGGCAGGCGTGGACGCGATCATCGGTGCCGCCGCTTCCGGCATGTCGCTGGCGTTCATCGACCGGGTGACCGGAGCGGGCGTCGTGCAGTGTTCGGGGTCGAACACCGCTCCCACCTTCACCGACTACGAGGACGACGGCTTCTACTTCCGCACCGTCCCGAGCGACGTGCTGCAGGGGCCCATCCTCGCGGATGTCGTCCGCGACGACGGCCACGACCGGGTGGCCCTGGTCGCACGGGCGGACGACTACGGGCGCGGCCTGATGGAGGCCACCCGCAAGTCGCTGGAGGAACGTGGCGCGACGGTGACGCTCGCCGAGACCTATGACCCGAAGGCGACCAACTTCGACCAGGTCGCCCAGCAGATCGAGAACTCCAGGCCGGACGCCGCCGTGGTGATCGCCTTCGAGGAAGGCACCCAGATCCTGCAGGGCATGATCGAGTCCGGAGTCGGACCCGACCGGATCGGCGTCTACGGCGCCGACGGACTGCGCAGTGAGGAACTGCCCTCGCTGGTCGCCCCCGGCCAGCCCGAGAGGCTCTCCGGGATGAAGGGGACCGCCCCGGCGTCGGCGGAGAACGCGCAGTACGTGAAGGACCTCAAGGAGTTCGCGCCGGACCTGAAGGAGCTGCAGTTCGCGCCGCAGGTGTTCGACTGCGCGACGACGATCGCCCTCGCCGCCGAGAAGGCGGAGTCCGACGACCCGGGCGAGTACGCGAAGGAGATGAACGGGATCACCAAGGACGGCGAGAAGTGCAACTCGTTCGCCGCCTGCAAGGAACTGCTCGCCGACGGCAGGGACATCGACTACGACGGTGTGAGCGGTCCGCTCGACTTCACCGACAAGGGCGAACCCGGCCAGGCGACGATCGAGGTGTACGGCTACGACGACGCAGGAAAGCTGCAGACCCTGCGTACCGAGACCAGCAAAATCCAGGACTGAACGGAGGACGGACAGCAGCGGCGGTCAACGGACGCGGGCGAGCGTGCCGAGGTAGAGCTCGATCACCTTCTCGTCGTGCAGCAGGGCCGTACCCGTGCCGGTGTACGCGTTGCGGCCCTGGTCGAGGACGTAGCCGCGGTCGCAGAACTGCAGGCACCTGCGGGCGTTCTGCTCGACCATGAGCACGGCGACGCCCGCGCTGTTGATCATTCGGCACCGGTCGAAGACGTGGTCCTGGTGGAGCGGTGACAGGCCGGCCGACGGCTCGTCGAGCAGCAGCAGGTGCGGCTCCATCATCAGGGCGCGGGCCATCGCGAGCATCTGGCGTTCGCCGCCGGACATCGCGCCGGCCTTCTGCTTGCGGCGGTCGGCCAGCACGGGGAAGAGCTCCTCGACCGCCGCGACCCGCCGCGCGTGGTCCTTGGGCCGCAGGTAGACCCCCATCCGCAGGTTCTCCTCGACGGTCAGCGTGGGGAACACGTTCTGCAGCTGCGGAACGTAGCCCACGCCCCGCCGGACCAGCTCGTGCGCGGGGCGGTTCGTGACGTCCTCGCCGCGCAGCCGCACGCTCCCGCCGCGCACCCGCAGGAGCCCGAAGACGGCCTTGACCAGCGTCGACTTGCCGGCCCCGTTGGGGCCGATCACCCCGACCACCTCACCCGGCCGCACCTCGAGACTGCATCCGCGCAGCACGTCGACACCGGGGACGTACCCGGCGACGATGTCGTCGGCCGCCAGCACCGGTACCTGCTCCTCGGCGGTCATCTCTCACTCCTTCCCCTCGGGCGTCCCCGGTTCGTCGTGCCGCTTGCCCAGGTAGGCGTCCACGACGGCGGCGTTCCGGCCGATCGTGTGCGGTGGGCCCTCGGCCACCAGATGGCCGTCGGCCATGACGGCCACCCAGTCGCTGATGCCCATCACCACGTCCATGTCGTGCTCGACGAAGCACACCGTGAGGCCCTCGTCCCGCAACTGCGTGATGTGCCCGAGCAGCGACTGGGTCAGCGCGGGGTTCACCCCGGCCATCGGCTCGTCGAGCAGGAGCATGTCCGGCCGGGCCATCAGCGCGCGGGCCAGTTCCAGCAGTTTGCGCTGCCCCCCGGAGAGCGTGCCGGCGTGGTCGTCGCGCAGGGGCCCGAGCCGGAACCGGTCCAGCAGTTCACCGGCCCGGCGCTCGCACTCCCGCTCCTGCCCGCGCCACAGCGGTCGCAGCAGCGCGGGCACCACCCGCTCACCGCGTTGCCCGGGCGCGGCGAGCAACAGGTTCTCCAGCACGGTGAGCCGGGCGAGGGTTCTGGTGAGCTGGAACGTACGGACCATTCCCCGCCGCGCCACCCGGTGCGCGGGGGCGCCGGTGAGCGGCTGTCCGTCGAACGACCACCGGCCGCCGTCGGCCCGGTCGAAGCCGCTCACCACGTTGAACAGGGTGGTCTTGCCGGCGCCGTTGGGCCCGATGAGCGCGGTGATGGCCCCGCGCTGCACCTCCAGGTGTTCGACCCGCACGGCGACGAGGCCGCCGAAGGTGCGGGTCACCTGGTCCAGGACCAGCAGGGGGTCGGGCTTGCGCACGCCCGGCTCGGGATCGATCGCGGAGAGCCGGCCGGTGCCGGGTGCGTGGGTGTCAGCGGCCACTGAGCAGCATCTCCTTCCGGCTGCCGAGGATGCCCTGCGGCCGGAACGCGACCAGCAGGATCAGGGCGATGCCGACCAGGACGAAGCGGACCGCGCCGACCTCCGACGTGCTGATGAGGTCCGGCGAGATGTACTCGGCGTCGATGGCCTGGCGGAGCGCGCTGTCGAGGAAGCTGAGGACGAACCAGAACAGGATCGAGCCGACGACCGGCCCGAGGATCCGCCCTGCGCCTCCGAGGACGAGCAGCGTGTACAGGAAGAACGTGACGCCCGGGTCGTAGTTGTCCGGGTTCACGGACTGCACCTGGATCGCCTGCATCATGCCCGCGACCGCCCCGATGACGCCGCCGAGCACGAGGCTCTGCATCTTGTACGCGTAGACGTTCTTGCCGAGGCTGCGCGCGGCGACCTCGTCCTCACGGATCGACCGGATGACCCGGCCCCAGGGGCTGTGGATCAGGAGGGCCAGCAGACCTCCGACCACGAGGACCAGCGCCCATCCGATGATCATCACCCAGAGGTCGCGGGAGCTGAACCGCACGAGCCACACGCCGTAGGTGCCGGGCTCGATGGGGCTCAGGTCGTAGAAGTCGTTGGCGAACCTCTGCAGTCCGAACACCCCTCCGGTGACCGGCTCGGCCCAGCTGGACCGGTAGAACAGCCGGAGCGTCTCCCCCGCCGCGATCGTGGTGATGGCGAGGTAGTCGGCGCGCAGCCGCAGGGTGGGCAGGCCGAGCAGCAGGGCCAGCACGATCGCGCAGGCGATGCCGCCCAGGACGCCGAGCCACATCGGGCCGTCGTACGTCGACACCGTGACGGCGAGTCCGTAGCCGCCGACCAGCATGAAACCGACCTGGCCGAAGTTGAGCAGCCCCGTGTAGCCGAAGTGCAGGTTCAGCCCCATCGCGGCGAGCGCGTAGACGGCGGCGATGGGGCCGATTCCCGACCGCAGGGCGTCGGAGACGATGGCCGAGAAGTCCATGGCACACCCCTCACCCGACGCGTTCGGCCCGGCCGAGGATGCCCTGCGGCCGGACGAGGAGGACGAGGATGAGGACGAGCAGCGCCCAGGCGTACTGCAGGTCGACCGGGAACCACAGGGTGGACATCTGGGCGACGATCCCGATGACGAGGCTGCCGACCATCGCACCGTAGGCGGAGCCGAGGCCGCCCAGGATGATGCCCGCGAACATGAGCAGCAGGAGCTTGAAGCCCATGTCCCAGGTGACGATCTCCACCAGGCCGAAGAAGACTCCGCCGAGCGCGGCCAGCCCGCCGGCGAGCATCCACACGAACAGCACCACCCGCTGCACGTCGATGCCCGACGCCTCCGCGAGGTCACGGTTGGCGGAGACGGCCCGCACCGCCGTGCCGATCCGCGTCTTCTGCAGGAGCGCGGCGACGCCGAGCAGCACCAGCACGGCGAGCAGGGTGACGGTGAGGTCCCGCGGGGTGATGCCGGCCGGGCCCAGGTCGATCGTGCTCTGGATGTCGTACTGCGCGTAGGAGGCGGGCCGGGTTCCGTACAGCACCAGGACGACGTGGCGCAGCAGCAGCGAGAGCCCGATGGTGACGATGAACATGTTGATCAGCCCGGTGCCGCGCGCTCGCAGCGGGCGCCAGATGCCGCGTTCGACCGCGCCGCCCAGCAGGGCGCCGAAGACCACGGCGGCGAGGGCGGCGGGGATCAGGTGCCAGCCCGGGCCGGCCGCGGCGACGTTGAGGAAGAACGCGAAGGTGGCGCCGATCGTCACGAACTCACCGTGCGCGAAGTTGATCAGATGGATGGTGCCGAAGATCAGCGAGAGCCCGACCGAGGTGATCGCGATGATCACCCCGAACTGGATACCGTCGATCAGCGCCTGCAGAGCGCGTGCGGCGAAGGTGGGGCCGCGCGGAACTTCCTCGCCCTGTGCCCGGGCTGCGATCACGGGCACCGTCAGGAGGACCAGGGCGAGGGCCGGTACGAGCATCCGCTGAGAGCGCACGGCGATTCCGGTACGTCACGAACGTCCCTTATGGACTCAGTGTAAGCGCAGGTCGAAGCGGTGACACGGACAGTGGGCCCGGTAGGAGTGCCCTCGGAAAGGGGTGGATGCGGGATGGGTGACAGCGGGGACCTCGCGAGTGCGTACAACGACGACAGCGTGCTCTTCCGGGTGCTGCGGCACCTCGGCTGGGACAGCCTGGTCGACATCGGCTACTTCACGCTGCCCACCCTGCCGCTCGTGGTCCTGGCCGGGCCGGCGCCCTTTCAGCGCCGACTGGCTCGCCGGTCGCTGGACCTGCTGGACGCCCGGCCCGGGCAGCTCGTCCTGGACGCCGCATGCGGTCGCGGCGACACCACGGCGCGGTTGGGCGCCTCGGGATGCCGGGCGCTGGGCGTGGACATCCAGCCCGGGCAGATCGACCAGGCGCGTCGCCGCTTCGGCGGCCTGTCCGGCGTGCGTTTCGCCGTCGCCGACGCCACCGCTCTGCCGCGGCAGGCGGCGCGGATCCCGCTGACGGATGGTTCCTTCGACCGGGTGCACTGCCTGGAGGCCGCCTTCCACTTCGGCCATGAGGGCCGCAGGTCGTTCCTGAACGAGAGCTTCCGGCTGCTCCGCCCGGGGGGTCGGCTCGTCCTCGTGGACGTCACGTCCCGTACGGACCAGCGGCTCGGGACCCTCGACCCGGACGGCCTCGTACGCGGGACCTGGCGCTTCGACGACATCGAACCGTACGAGCGGTACCCGCTGATGGCTTCCGCCGCCGGCTTCACCACGCGCCGGATCCTCGACTGGACCACTCCCGTGCTCCACAGGGCGGCCCAACTCTGCGCCCTGTTCGCCGCCACCGCGTCCACCCGGGCCGGCCGGCAGGCCCTGTGCGTGCGGTGGCCGGGCCTCAGGACACTCGACGCACAGGACTGGGACGAGGTCGTCGCCGTCGTCCGGGCCCACCGGGCCATCGGGGGCGTCACTCGCTACACGGCGTACGTCCTCGACAAACCGGCGGGAGGCGTTGCTCCCTAGCCGGCGGGGCACTTGCCCACCGGGGTGCCCTCCTGTTTGACTCGCCGTATGACCAGTCACGGGGGACGCCGCACGCAGGCCGAACGGGATGCCGTCACCGTCGAGATCGGGTACGCGCTGTGCAGTGCGGCATTCGCGGGGGCGGTGGTCTTCGGGGCCGTGGCCGGTCCCGCGCTGCTCTTCGACCTCCCGGACACGCCGGAGCGTCTGCTGCTGCGCGCCGGACTGGTGCTCGCGCCCGTCCTCTTCGCCGCCCGGGTCGTCAGTGTGCTGGTCCGCTTCCGCTCGGCGGCTCAGCCCAGCCAGCCCGGCCGCACCAGCCCCGACTCGTAGGCGAGCACGACCAGTTGGGCCCGGTCGCGGGCGCCCAGCTTCACCATCGTGCGGCTGACGTGGGTCTTCGCGGTGAGCGGGCTGACGACCAGGCGGCGGGCGATCTCCTCGTTGGACAGGCCGATACCGACCAGGGCCATCACCTCCCGCTCCCGCTCGGTGAGTCCGGCCAGCGCGCCGGCCGCCCCGGGTTCCTTGGAGCGCGCCGCGAACTCGGCGATCAGGCGGCGCGTCACCCCCGGCGAGAGCAGCGCGTCGCCGGCGACCACCGCCCGTACGGCGCGCAGGAGTTCGTCCGGCTCGGTGTCCTTGACCAGGAAGCCGGAGGCCCCCGAGCGGATCGCCTCGAAGACGTACTCGTCGAGCTCGAAGGTGGTGAGCATGACGACCTTGACGTCCTTCAGGTCCAGGTCCCCGGTGACCCGGCGGGTCGCGGCCAGGCCGTCGAGCACGGGCATGCGGATGTCCATCAGCACGACGTCGGGCCGCAGTTCGCGGATCCCGCGCACGGCCTCCTCCCCGTCGGCGGCCTCCCCGGCCACCTCGATGTCGGGCTGTGCGTCGAGCAGCGCCCGGAACCCGGCCCGGACCAGTGACTGGTCGTCGGCGAGCAGTACGCGGATCACCGGTCCTCCTTCGGCACATCTCTGGTTCCGTTCACGTGCGGTTCAGGTCCCGGCTGCAGCCGTCAGGGGCAGCACGGCGAGCACCCGGAAACCGCCGTCCGGGCGGGGTCCCGCCTCGATGGTGCCACCCAGCGCGGCGGCCCGCTCCCGCATCCCGGCCAGCCCGTTGCCGCTGCCGCCCGCGTCGGCGCCGGTCGCCGGCCCGTCGTCGTCGACCCGCAGCCGCAGCACGTCCGCGTCGTGCGCCAGGTGCACGCGCGCGTGGCGTGAGCCCGAGTGCCGTACGACGTTGGTCAGGGCCTCCTGGACGATCCGGAAGGCGGCGAGGTCCGTGCCGGGAGGGAGCCGGGGCGGCTCCCCCTCGACCTCCACCGTGAGCCCCGCGCCGGCGGCCTGCTCCACCAGCTCGGGCAGCCGGTCCAGCCCGGGCGCGGGCGCGCGCGGCGCGTCACCGGGTGCGCGCAGTGTGTCGAGCACCTGGCGTACCTCGCCGAGTGCCTCCTTGCTCTGGGCCTTGATCGTGGTGAGCGCCGTACGGGCCTGTTCGGGATCGGAGTCGAGGAGCGCGAGGCCGACACCCGCCTGCACGTTGATCACGGAAATGCTGTGGGCGAGCACGTCGTGCAGCTCCTGCGCGATCCGCAGCCGCTCCTCGTCGGCCCGCCGCCGCGCGGCCTCGGCGCGCTCGGCCCGGTCCCGGGCCCACTGCTCGCGCCGGACCCGGGCCAGCTCCGACACCGCGGCGATCGCCACCACCCAGGTGGCGACCACCAGTTCCTCGCCCCAGGAGGCGGCGGAGTCCCCCGACGGCGGCAGCCACTGGTAGAGCCAGTGCGCCACCAGGGCGTGCCCGGCCCAGAGCGTGCCCATCGCCGCCCACGCCGCCCGGCGATGCCCGGCGACGATCGCGCTGAAGCACGCCAGAGCGACGGTGAGGAGCACCGGCCCGTACGGATACCCGGCCCCCAGGTAGACCATGACGGCACCCGCGGTGCCGAAGACCACGGCCACCGGATACCTCTTGCGCCACAGCAGCAGCGCCCCGGCCACCAGCAGCAGCACCCGTGCGAACGGGTCCAGGGCCGCCCGCTCGCCCTCCTGGCCGTGAGCGGCGAAGTTCGAACCGACCAGCACGAAGACCGTGACGACGACGGTGGACCGCCAGGGCCACCGGGGCGCACGCTCCCCCTCGCCCCACCGGTCCCACCAGGGAGGTCCGTGCCGCCACCACTGCGGCGGACCACCCCGCACCCGCTGCTCGTCCATACGGCCACGCTAGACGCCACCGGCCCGCGGCGGCGTCACCCGGGCGTGGCGATCACACGTACTCCCCGCGGAGTACGTCGTCCGCCGGGACGGCCTCGCCCTCCCTGACCCGCAGTCGGCGCAGCCGCCGCGGCGCCCACCAGTTCGCCCGCCCGGCCGGCCGCATGGTCACCGGCAGCAGCACGACCCGGATCAGGGTGGCATCGACGAGGATCGTCAGGGCCGTGCCGATGCCGAGTTCCTTGAGGAAAACGACCCCTCCGGTGGCGTACGACAGGAAGGACAGCGCCAGGATCCCCGCGGCGGCCGTGACCAGCGGGGCGCTGCGCCGGATGCCCTCGCCGACCGCGCGCCGGGTGTCGCCGGTGCGGTCGTGCTCCTCCTTGATCCGCGCCAGCAGGAACACCTCGTGGGACAGCCCCGGGCTGTCCTGGACCGGCTCCGGTTACCGGCTGACCGGCGTCCGCGCCGACGATCTGGCGCAGCGCCGCCTGCTGGTGGACGAGGCGCTCGCGGCGCGGCAGGCCGGTGAGATGCGGCGTGCGGTCGAACTGGCCCACCGCGCCGAGGAACTGTGGCGCGGCGACTTCGCCGAGGGCCTGCAGGCGCCGTACCTCACCGCGGAACGGCTGCGCTGGACGGAGAAGCGGCTCACGGTCCTCGAAGCGCGGCTGGAGGGCGAGATCGAACTGGGCCGCTCCTTCGAGTACGTCCATGAACTCGTCCGGCTCGTCGCGGCCCACCCGCTGCGCGAACGCCTCGCCGAACTGCTGATGCTCGCCCTGTGCCGGACCGGCCGCCCGGCGGACGCGCTCACCGTGTACGAGGAGGCACGGCGGCGCCTCGCCGACGCGATGGGCGCGGACCCGGGGCCGGGCCTGCGAGCCCTGCACGCCCGGGTCCTGCGCCAGGATCCGGCGCTGCTGCCCGGGTCGCCGGTTCCCGTGGGCTGAGAGTCCTGGTCATCCCTTCTGCGGATACACCAGCCCCACCCCGTGGGCGAGTTGCCCCACCGCATACCGGAAGAACGCCTCCCGGTCCTCCACCACCCGGTTGAACTGCCCGAACAGCTCGAACCCGACCAGCCCGTACAGCTGGGCCCAGGCCGCGACGAGCACCGTCACGACCTCCGGCGGGAGGTCCGGCGCGAGGTCGGCCGCCATCCGCTCGGCCTCCGGGCGCAGGTCCGCCGGGAGCGAGGGCCGGGCCAGGCCGAGTCCGCGGTACGCGTCGCGCACGATGCCGATGAGCAGGAGACCGACGCGGGCGGCGGCCGGGACGGTGGTGTCGGGGGCGGTGTAGCCGGGGACGGGCGATCCGTAGATGAGGGCGTACTCGTGCGGATGGCCGAGCGCCCAGCGCCGCACCGCCTCGCACACCACGGTCCAGCGCTGCAGGGGGCCGGAGCCGGCGGCGGCCTCGTGGGCGGCCTCGGCGGCCTCGCCGAGGGAGTCGTAGGCGTCGATGATGAGGGCGGTCAGCAGGTCGTCACGGCTGGGGAAGTAGCGGTACAGCGCGGAGGAGACCATGCCGAGTTCGCGGGCGACGGCCCGCAGCGAGAGCCGGGCGGCGCCGTCGGCCGCGAGCTGTCTGCGGGCCTCGTCCTTGATGGCCGCGGTGACTTCGATCCTGGCCCGGGCACGGGCGCCGTGTGCGGTGCTCATGCGGGTCATCGTGCCACGAAAGCAGAGCACTGCACACAAACGAGAGCAGTAATCAAAACGAGAGCAGTGCTCTTGCCATGGAGCACCGACCTCGTGCAGACTGGCACCAGAGAGCGAGAGCAGTGCTCACAAAAGAGAGCACCGCTCCACACCGCCGCTCCACATCGACCAGGGGGACCCCATGTCCACGCACGTCCGCAAGCCCGGCTGGTTCACCGTCAACGTCTTCAACCGGCTCGTCGCCTGGCTGACCCGCCGCGGCATCAGCGTCTGGGGCTCCCGCGTCCTCGCCGTCCGCGGCCGCAAGAGCGGCCAGTGGCGCACCACCCCGGTCAACCTCCTGACCCTGGGCGGCCGGCAGTACCTGGTCGCGCCCCGCGGCCACGTCCAGTGGACGCACAACATGCGCGCGGCGGGCGGCGGCGAACTGCACCTCGGCAAGCGCGTGGACACCCTCACCGCGACCGAGGTGGCCGACGACGACAAGACCCCGGTCCTGCGCGCTTACCTCAAGCGCTGGAAGGCGGAGGTCGGGGTCTTCTTCAACGGCGTCGGCCCCGACTCCCCGGACGACCAGCTGCGCCGCATCGCCCCCGACCACCCGGTCTTCGAGATCACTCTGAAGGGCTGATCTCCTCGCCCGTCACGGCGGGACGGCGGTCCAGCGCGGTCAGGGCCCGCTGGGCCACCGGATACGTGCGGACGATCTCACCCAGCGACGTCGAGCCCTGCGTGATCTCCTTGAACGCCCGCCAGGCCGGACGGAAGCTCGTCAGCGCCGCGTGGAACAGGCCGGGGCGGCGCTCGAACACCGTCAGCAGCCGCTTGCCGACGCTCATCTCCACACCGAGCCCGGCCTTGACCGCGAACGCGTAGTTGAGGGCCTGCCGGCGCGTGTCCACGGCGTCATGCGCCTCGGCGATCCGCACCGCCCACTCCCCCGCGAGCCGCCCGGACCGCAGCGCGAAGGAGATGCCCTCGCGGGTCCACGGCTCCAGCAGCCCCGCCGCGTCGCCGCACACCAGCACCCGCCCGCGCGAGAGCGGCGAGTCGTCGGCGCGGCAGCGGGTCAGGTGCCCGGAGGAGATGCTCGCTTCGAAGCCGGCGAGGCCGAGCCGCCCGACGAACTCCTCCAAGTACCGCTTCGTCGCCGCGCCTTCGCCCCGTGCCGAGATCACCCCGACCGTCAGGGTGTCGCCCTTGGGGAAGACCCAGCCGTAACTGCCGGGCATCGGGCCCCAGTCGAGGAGCACCCGCCCCTTCCAGTCCTCGGCGACGGTCTCCGGCACGGGGATCTCCACCTCCAGGCCGAGGTCCACCTGGTCGACCTTGACCCCCACATGCGCCCCTATGCGGCTGGCGCTGCCGTCCGCGCCGACCACGGCCCGCGCGAGCAGGACCTCGCCGCCCTGGAGGAGCACGGCGACCGTGCGCCGGTCGGGCACCGCCGAGCCGTGCTGCTCGACGCGCTGGACCGTGACACCGGTGCGCAGCTCGGCGCCCGCCTTCTGCGCGTGCTCGACGAGCTGCTGGTCGAACTCGGGCCGGTTGATCAGCCCGAACAGCATCTGCTTGGACCGGCGGGTGCGTGTGAAGCGGCCGTTGTGGGAGAACGTCACCGCGTGCACCCGGTCCCTGAGCGGGAGCTCGAAACCGGGCGGGAGGGCGTCGCGCGAGGGGCCGATGATGCCGCCGCCGCACGTCTTGTACCGCGGCAGCTCCGCCTTCTCCAGCAACAGCACACGTCTCCCCGCGACCGCCGCCGCGTACGCGGCCGAAGCGCCCGCGGGTCCCGCGCCCACCACGACGACGTCCCACACCTGTCGCACGTCGTCCGCCGAAGAGTTCTCGCTGCTCACGATGGTCTACTGCTCCCGATCAAGCCGCCTGCCCCTGCTGTCTCCCGCATCCTACGGCGGACCTGGCCACAGGCCGCTGTGGGAGGATCTACGGCACTCACCGCTACAACGTCGCACCCACGAGGAGCGTGCCCATGTCGTCGCATCCGGTCGCCGAGACCGTCGCCTCTCTGATGCCCAGGGCGAAGGAGGAGCTCACCGAACTGGTGGCCTTCCGGTCGGTGGCGGACTTCGACCAGTTCCCCAGGAGCGAGAGCGAGGGCGCCGCCCGCTGGGTCGCGGCCGCGCTCGCCGCCGAGGGGTTCCAGGACGTGGCCCTGCTCGACACCCCCGACGGCACGCAGTCGGTCTACGGCTGCCTGCCCGGCCCGGAGGGCGCGAAGACGGTCCTGCTGTACGCGCACTACGACGTGCAGCCGCCGCTGGACGAGGCCGGCTGGGCGACCCCGCCGTTCGAACTGACCGAGCGGGACGGCCGCTGGTACGGGCGCGGGGCCGCCGACTGCAAGGGCGGCGTCATCATGCACCTGCTGGCGCTGCGCGCGCTGAAGGCGAACGGCGGTGTCCCGGTCCACGTGAAGGTGATCGCCGAGGGCTCGGAGGAGCAGGGCACGGGCGGCCTTGAGCGCTACGCGGAGGCGCACCCGGACCTCCTGGAGGCCGACACGATCGTCATCGGCGACGCGGGCAACTTCCGGGTCGGGCTGCCGACCGTCACCTCCACCCTGCGCGGTATGACGCTCGTCCGCGTGCGGATCGACACGCTCGCCGGCAATCTGCACTCGGGCCAGTTCGGCGGTGCCGCCCCCGACGCTTTGGCCGCCCTGATCCGGGTCCTGGACTCACTGCGCGCCGCAGACGGCTCGACGACCGTCGACGGACTCACCGGGGACTCGGCCTGGGAGGGCCTCCAGTACGACGAGGAGCGGTTCCGGCAGGACGCCAAGGTGCTGGACGGCGTGGAGCTGATCGGCTCCGGGACGGTCGCCGACCGCATCTGGGCGCGCCCGGCCGTGACCGTCCTCGGCATCGACTGCCCGCCCGTCGTCGGCGCCACCCCGTCCGTGCAGGCGAGCGCCCGGGCGCTGATCAGCCTGCGGGTGCCGCCGGGCGTGGACGCGGCCGAGGCGACCAAGCTGCTCCAGGCACACCTGGAGGCGCACACGCCGTGGGGCGCGCGGGTGAGCACCGAGCAGATCGGCCAGGGCCAGGCCTTCCGCGCCGACACCACCAGCCCGGCCTACCAGGCCATGGCGGACGCGATGGCCGTGGCGTACCCGGGACAGGAGATGCAGTACGCCGGCCAGGGCGGCTCCATCCCGCTGTGCAACACCCTCGCCGCCCTCTACCCGCGTGCGGAGATCCTGCTCATCGGGCTGAGCGAGCCGGAGGCCCAGATCCACGCAGTGAACGAGAGCGTGTCCCCCGAGGAGCTGGAGCGGCTGTCGGTGGCGGAGGCGCTGTTCCTGCGCAACTACGCGGCGAGCTGACCGCTCTGCCGTCAGCAAAGGCCCTCGTCCGCCGACGGGGGCCTTGCCTACGGTCGTCCGATGGACGTCATCGAGCTCCTCCCCCGCCTCCACCTACTGCGTTTCCCCGTCGGCCAGGCCTACCTCTGGCGCGACGGCGACGACCGCGCCGGCCATGCCGAGCTGACGCTGATCGACGCCGGGCCGCCCGGCTCCGGCGCCCCGATCGCCGAGGCCGTGACAGCGCTCGGCCGTGATCCGCGGGACGTACGGCGGATCGTGCTCACCCACTTCCACTGGGACCACGCGGGCGGAGCGGGCGAGTTCGCCGCGCTCAGCGGCGCGCAGGTGCTGGCGCATCGGCTGGAAGCGCCCGTCGTACGGGGCGAAGTCCCGGGCCCGGCGCCGGTGTTCGAGGACTGGGAGCGGCCCCTGCACGAGCAGGCGCTCAAGCACCTGCCCGAGGGCGACCACGTCCGGCCCCGGGCGGTCACCGCGGTGTCGGGCGGGGACGTGCTGGACGTGGGAGGCGGCGCGCACGTCGTCCACGTGCCGGGCCACACACCGGGCAGCATCGCGCTCCATCTCCCGGAGCATGGCGTGCTGTTCACGGGTGACACGGTCGCGGCGTCACCCGTGGACGGCTCGGTGATCCCAGGTGTGTTCAACGTCGATCGCGGCCAGGTCCTCACCGCCTGCGGGCGACTGGCGGAGCTCGACGCCGACGTGGCCTGCTTCGGTCACGGGGATCCGGCGCTCGGGCAGGCGGCCCGGGCGCTGCGGAACGCGGCGCGGGGGTAGCCGGCCCCAGGGCGTGTCCGCGAGGTCCCGCCTGTCCCGCGGCGCCCGGCACGCCCTGGCGGACACGACCTAGCCGAGCGCCGGATCGAGGACGATGTCCTCCTCGCGTGGTGCGACCGTCGGCGCCTCGGGGAAGTGGCAGGCGGTGAGATGGCCCGGGGGGCTGCCCTCGGCCCGGGCCAGCCGTGGTTCCTCCGTGGCGCACTTGTCCTGGGCCTTCCAGCAGCGGGTGCGGAAGCGGCAGCCGGAGGGCGGGTCGATCGGTGAGGGCACGTCGCCGGCCAGCCGGATGCGCTCGCGCCGCTCGGTGGCGTCCGGGTCGGCCTCGGGAACGGCGGACAGCAGCGCGTGCGTGTAGGGGTGCCGTGGCCGGGTGTAGAGCGACTCCCGGTCGGCGACCTCGACGATCTTGCCGAGGTACATCACGGCGACGCGTTCGGAGAAGTGCCGTACGACGGCGAGGTCGTGGGCGATGAAGACGAAGGCGATGCCGAACTCCCGCTGGAGGTCCTGGAGCAGGTTGACGACCTGCGCCTGGATGGAGACGTCCAGCGCGGAGACGGGTTCGTCGGCCACGATCAGCTTGGGCCGCAGGGCGAGGGCGCGGGCGATGCCGATGCGCTGGCGCTGCCCGCCGGAGAACTCGTTCGGGTAGCGGTTGTAGTGCTCGGGGTTGAGCCCGACCGTCTCCAGGAGTTCCTGGGCGCGCCGCTTGTGGCCCTGGGGCGGGTTGATGCCGTTGAGCCGCATCGGTGTCTCGATGATGGTGCCGACGGTGTGCCGGGGGTTCAGCGAGGAGTACGGGTCCTGGAAGATCATCTGGAGGTTGCGGCGGGCCTGCAGCATCCGTCCGGGGGGCCGGTGGGTGATGTCCTCGCCGTCGAACACGACGGAGCCGCCGGTGGGTTCGAGCAGCCGGGTGATCAGGCGGCCGGTGGTCGACTTGCCGCAGCCGGACTCGCCGACCAGGCCGAGCGACTCGGCGGGACCGACCGAGAAATCGATGCCGTCGACGGCTCGTACGGCTCCGATCTGCCGCTGGAAGATGATGCCCTGCCGGAGGGGGAAGTGCTTCTGGAGACCGCGCACTTCGAGGAGGTTCTCGCCGGTGGGGCGGTCGGTGGTCGGCCCGGTGAGGGGCTGGGTGGTGCTCACGGCATGTTCCCTTTCGTCCGCCGCCGTCACTGCGCGGCCCGTGCGGCTGCGGCGCCGCGGTCGTCCGGGCCGGTCCCGCCGCGGATCTCCTGTTTGGCCTCGTCGCTGAGATGGCACGCGGCGAGGTGTCCTGCGGTGCCGGGGACGGGGCGCAGCTCGGGCCGCTCCGTGGTGCAGCGGCCCTCCGGGACCCAGCCCTTGTAGGCGCAGCGCGGGTGGAAGGAGCAGCCGTCCGGCAGGTTGATCAGGCTCGGCGGGGTGCCGGGGATCGGGTTGAGCCGTTCGCCGACGTCGCCGGTGAGGTGCGGCATGGACTGCAACAGGCCCCAGGTGTAGGGGTGCTGGGGCTGCTTGAGGACCTCGCGGGTGGTGCCGTACTCGATGCGGCGGCCGCCGTACATCACCAGGATGTCGTCGGCGATGTCGGAGACCACGCCGAGGTCGTGCGTGATGATGACGACGGCGGAGCCGAACTCCTCCTGCAGGTCGCGGATCAGGTCCAGGATCTGCGCCTGGACGGTGACGTCCAGGGCGGTGGTGGGCTCGTCGGCGATGAGCAGGGCGGGGTCGCAGACCAGGGACATGGCGATCATGGCGCGTTGGCGCATGCCGCCGGAGAACTGGTGCGGGTAGTCCCTGACCCGGCGTTCGGGCTGCGGGATGCCGACCCGCTTCAGCATCTCCACCGCGCGGTCCTTGGCCTCCTTCTTGGAGACCTTGTGGTGGACGCGGTAGGCCTCGGCGATCTGGGAGCCGACGGTGAAGAAGGGGTGCAGCGCGGACAGCGGGTCCTGGAAGATCATGGAGACCGTGCGGCCGCGCAGTGCGCGCGTCTCGGCCTCGGGCAGGGCGACGAGTTCCCTGCCTTCCAGCCAGATCTCGCCGGAGACCTGTGCGCGGGTGCCCTTGTGCAGTCCGAGCAGGGCCAGCGAGGTCACCGACTTGCCGGAGCCGGACTCGCCGACGATGCCGAGGGTGCTGCCCTTCTCCAGGGTGAAGGACACGCCGTCGACGGACTTGACGAGGCCGTCCTCGGTGGGGAAGTGCACCCTCAGGTCGCGTACGTCGAGGAAGGGGGCGGGCGCGGGGGTGACGTCCGCGGGCTGCGGTGAGGTCGATACGGACACGGGTGTTCCTAAGGACGAAAAGAAGGGCTCAGGCGAGGCGGACGCGCGGGTCGACGAGGCCGTACACCAGGTCGACGACCACGTTGGCGAGGACGACGAACGTCGCGGCGAAGAGCGTGGTGCCGAGGATGACCGGCAGGTCGGAGTTCTGGACGGAGTCGACCGCGAGCTTGCCGATGCCGTTGATGCCGAACACGGACTCGGTGATGACCGCGGAGCCGCCGATCAGGGAGCCGACGTCCATGCCGAAGATGGTGATGATCGGGGTGATGGCGGCCCGCAGTCCGTGCTTGAGGACGACGGTGGCGGCCGGCAGGCCTTTGGCGCGGGCGGTGCGCATGTAGTCCTCGGCGAAGACCTCCAGCATGGAGGAGCGGGTGAGCCGGGTGTACATCGCGAGGTAGACGATGACCAGGGTGGCCCAGGGCAGGATCAGGCCCTTGAACCAGCCGGCCGGGTCCTCGGTGATCGAGGTGTAACCGGAGGTCGGCAGGATCTGGAACTTGTCGACGAAGAGGTACAGCAGGAGCAGACCGATGAAGTAGATCTGCACCGACACACCGAACAGGGCCAGTCCGACCGCCGCCTTGTCGGCGGCCTTGCCCCTGCGGACCGCGGCGACGGTGCCGAGGCCCACGCCCAGGACGAGGAACGCCACCGCGGCGCCGAGTCCGAGGGAGAGGTCCGCCGGGAAGTCCTGGAGGAGCGTCGTCAGCACGGGGGTGTCGGTCTGGAAGGAGATGCCGAGGCAGGGCGCCGCGCAGTGGATACGGACGCTCTGGTCGCCGTAGTCGCGGCCCACGACCAGTCCCTTGACGAACTCCCAGTACTGCGTCAGGTAGCTCTGGTCCAGGCCCAGCGAGTGCTTGATCTCCGCGAGGCGGGAGGGCGAGCAGGTCTTTCCGCAGGCCAGGAGCGCGGGGTTGGACGGCAGCGCGAAGAAGATGAAGAAGGTGATCGTCGTGATCACCAGCATGATCACGGCCGCTGCCAGCAGGCGTCTGATGAGGTAACGAAACATGGGGTGCCGGGACCTGACGTGAGTGGGGTGCCCGCCGGCGGACCGGGCCGCCGGCGGGGTTCAGAGGGGTTGCGTCACTGCTTGATGTAGGCGTGCACCAGGCTGGGTTCGGCCATGATCGAGTCGTCGATGACACCGCCGACCTTCGAGCCGCTCACCTCGCTGAAGTTCATGTACATCAGCGGGACCACGGCGGCGTCCTTCAGGATCTGCTCGTCCAGCTCCCCGTAGGCGGTGTTGCGCTGCTTGATGTCGGTCATCTTGCCGATCTTGTCGATCTGGGCGTTGATCTTCGGGTCGTTCAGGTACGAGATGTCGTTGTTGGACTGCGGGAGCTTCTTGATCTGGCGCCCGTCGAAGAGGGTGGGCAGCACGGTGGAAGCGTTCGGCCAGTCCGCGATCCAGTCGCCCCACGTCAGGTCGTACTGGTTCTTCACGTTGTCCACGGTGCTGAAGTAGTTGTTCTTGTCGATCGGCGTGATGTTCACCGTGATGCCGATCTTCGCCAGCGCGGTCTTCACGGCGTCGGCGAAGTGCTCGTGCGTGGGGATGTTCTCCACCGCGAGCGACATCGTCGGCTTGGGGTTGCCGGCCTGCTTCATCAGGGCCTTGGCCTTGGTGAGGTCACCGGCGGGGTTGCTGCTGTAGAGGTTGAAGTCCTTGTGGCCGTCGATGCCGGGGGCGAGCATCGTGGTGGCGTAGTTGCCGTAGGCCGAGCCGCCGAAGGCGCCGCGTACGGTGGTCTTGTTGACGGCGTACTCGATCGCCTCGCGGACCTTGATGTCCTTGACCCGGTTCATGTTGATCGCCATGTAGTTGATGCCCGGGGCCGGGATCTTGTAGTAGCGCGACTTGAGCGACGGGTCGGTCGCCATCGTCGTCAGGTCGGATCCGGCGATCGGCGTCTGTGTGATCGCGGTCTGGGCGGAGCCGCCGTCGGACTTGATCTGCTGGTCGATGGCGGCCTGGTCCTGCCCGAACTTCGCGTCGATCTCGTCGAGGTTCTGCTGACGGATCGGATCGGTCGGCTGGCTCCAGTTCTTGTTCCGGACGAGGACCATTTCCTTGTTCTTGGCGTACGACTTGATCATGTAGGGCCCGTCGGACCAGACGTGCGTGTCGTACGTGGCGCCGGTGTCATGGGCCTTGGGCACCGCCGACCACCCGGTCATGGTGGTCGTCTCGTTGAAGTCGGCGACGGGCTGGTTGAGATGGAAGACGAGGGTGTACTTGTCCGGTGTCTGGATCGAGGCCAGCTGCTTGCCCTGGTACGGGCCCTTGTAGGAGTCGCCGCCGACCAGCCACTGACTGGCGTACGGCGGGCCGCCGTTGATGTCCGGGGAGAACGCCCGCTCGACGCCGTACTTGACGTCCTGCGCGGTGACCTCCGTCCCGTCCTGCCACTTGACCCCGTGGCGCAGGTGGAACGTCCACACCGTGGCGCCCTTGCTGGGCGTGCCCGTGTCGGTGGCCAGGTCGCCGACCAGCTTGGGCGCGGCCCCCGTCTCGTTCCATCCGGTCAGGGTGCGGACGAGTTCGTAGTCCATGCTCGAACCCTCGGTGGTGTACGTCCGCTGGGGGTCGATGTGGTTGAAGTCGGCGTCGTCGAGGATCGTCAGCGTGCCGCCCTTGGACGGGGAGCCGCCGGCGCTGTTGCCGGAGGACCCTCCGCATGCGGTGGCCCCCAGGGCGATCACCACGGCAGAGGCCGTGAGAGCGACCGTGCGCGATCTGCGCGTGCTGCGCGTGCTGCGCGTCATTGAGGAAACTCCGTTTCTTGCTACGGGCTCGGCGGCCGTTCGTGGGGCCGCCGGGCCGACACTCGGGGGGTGGTTCGTCAGCCGCGCCGGGCGCGGGGATCCAGGGCGTCCCGGACGCCGTCCCCGAGGAGGTTGAGCGCCAGGACCAGGAGGAAGAGCAGGACGCCGGGCACGAAGAGGTACATCGGGTCCTGGAGGAAGAACTGGGAGGCGTCCGACAGCAGGGATCCCCAGTCGGGATTGGGCGGGATGACGCCGACACCCAGGTACGACAGGGCCGCCTCGGTGGTGATGTTCTGCGGGACGGCGAGGGCGAAGGAGATCAGGATCGGCGCCCACAGGTTGGGCAGCAGCTGCCGGAAGAGGATGTGCCGCCGGCCGGCGCTCATCAGCCGCGCGGCGTCGACGAACTCCCGCTCGCGCAGGGACAGCACCTGTCCGCGCACCAGACGCGCGGTGTACGCCCAGGCGAAGACGGCGATGTTGAGGACGAGGACGAGCAGCCGGAGGTTCTCGTCGGTGCCGCCGTGGCTGTTGGTCTGCAGGGCGTTCTGGATCACCGGGGTGAGCGCGATGATGAACAGCAGCTGCGGGAAGGCCAGCATGACGTCCATGACCCGGGACAGCAGGGAGTCGACCCAGCCGCCGAAGTAGCCGGCCGCGAGCCCCGCCACGACACCGACCACGGTGGACAGCAAGGCCGAGGCGAAACCCACGTAGAGGGACGTGCGCAGGCCGTAGACGATGCGGGCGAACAGGTCGTAGCCGGTGCCCGGTTCGACGCCGAGGAGGTGCTGGGCGCTGATGCCGCCGAGCGATGCGTAGGGGAAGTTGCCCGTGTCGGGGTTGATCGCCTTGTTGTCGGGGGTGATCGGTCCCCAGCTGGTCAGCGCGGTGAGGACCGGTGCGAGCAGTGCGACCGCGATGAACAGGAGGGTGGCCGCCAGGGCGGCCGTGGTGACCTTGTCCCGCTTGATCCGCTTCCAGGCCATGCGGGCCGGTGAGCGGCCGGTGACGGCCGTGTCGGCGGGTCTGGGGTCCTGAGTCGACGGCTCGGCCAGCAGGGCGGTGCCGCCGCCGGCGTCGGCCGGCTGGTGTTGCGTGGTCATCGTACGGACATCCCGGATCTGCCCCTGAGGCAAGGAAATTGGGTGGCGGTCGAAAGTGCCGCCGTGAGACTCTGCGGACTTTCGCAACGGCGTGCGAGTCCGGTCAAGCCGAGCAGGGGCCGGAAAAGGGATTGTTTGCGGTCATGGAAAAGTGTTGACGAGCACGGGGAATGTGATTACCCGCCGCGTGAGGGAGTGCGGGAGATTCCTTGGGCAGCGGTTGGCAGTGGCTCCGTGGATGTTTCCTTTTGCTTTTCCCTCGGAATCCCCCGCACCCGGTAAAGGGCGAGCGGAAAGCCCGGTGTCAGCCGACCGGCACCCCGGCTTCCAGATAGAACGCCGCTCCGCGTTCGCGTGCCCTCAGGGCCCAGCGCAGCCGCTCGTAGCGCACCGGTGGCAGCAGGTCGGCGGCCTCCTCCTCGGTGACGAACCGCCAGTCACGCAGCTCCGGCCCGGGCAGCAGCAGCCGCCCGGCCTCGGCGGAGTCGAGGACGCCGCCGTCGAAGAGAAGCCGCAGTCCGCCGAATCCGGGGGGCGAGGGACGCTCCCAGTCGACGACGAGGAGGCTCGGTACCTCGTCGAGGTGGATGCCGGTCTCCTCGGCGACCTCCCGCACTCCGGCACGCGCGGGCGCCTCGCCGGGTTCGACGACCCCGCCGGGGAACTCCCAGCCGGCCTTGTAGGTGGGGTCGACGAGCAGCACCCGGTCCTGTTCGTCGAAGAGGAGCACTCCGGCGGCGAGCGTCTCGGCGGTGGGCTCGGGCGTCTGCACGATGTCGCAGGCGGGCACGGACCCGCTGGTGACGGCGTCGGCTATCCGGGCGGCGGTCTCGCGGGGCGTGAGGTCGCTGCTGTCGACGAGGTGGGCGTCGGCGGTGAGCCAGGAGGCGAGGGCGGCGCGGTACGGCTCGATGTGGTCGAAGGACCACCGGCGTATTCGCATCTCGCCGTCCGGCAGGTCCGGCGGAACCTCGCGGCCCGCTATCCGCTCCCGCAGTATCGTTTCGGCCGGAGCGAGCAGGATGTGGCTGACCGGAATCCTGCGGGCGGCCAGGCCGCCGAAGATCTCGTCGCGGTACTCCTGGCGCAGCAGGGTCATGGGGACCACCAGGGTCCCGCCGAGCTCGGCGAGCATCGCGGCCGCCGTGTCGATCACGAGCCGTCGCCAGATCGGCAGGTCCTGGAAGTCGCCGACCTCGGCGAGGTGTTTGGGCGGCAGCAGGTACCGGAGCGCTCCGCCGATGACCTCGGGGTCGAAGAGCGTGCTGTTCGGGATCAGTTCGATCAGTTCCTGTGCGGTGGTGGTCTTCCCCGCACCGAACGCGCCGTTGATCCAGACGACGGTCACAGGTCCCCCTCTTCTGTTGGCCCCCTGAGGCTTGCCCGCTCCACCCTGCCACGGAAACCAGCCGCAGTTGAGGGCGCATGACGACGGCGCCGGCGCCCCCTGACTCGGGTGCGCCGGCGCCGTGGGCCGGGGACGGGCGGGCCGTCAGCCCTTCTCCTTTTCCTGGGCGCCGTCCTCCCTGTCCAGGGACAGGCTGTCCTCGGCGACGGTGTCGGGGAGGGTGCGGAGGGTCTCGTCCACGTTGAGAGGGCCGAGGCTCTCTCCGAGGGCGTGCGACGGGGTGACCGCCGCGACGACGAACCCGGTGGCGAGGGAGGCGATGGCGAGCATGCTGCGCTTCTTCATGCCCGGCTCAACTGCCGGACCCGCCGCGCGGTCACGCACCCGGACCCGACCGGGCGAAGCCGGCACGTCACGCCAGGTCGTCGTCCGGGGCGGTGCCCCACGCTCCGGGGCCGCCGCCACGCCACTCGATCAACCCGGACGCCGCCACGTACGCCTCGTCCGCGTCCTCGATCCCCGCCCGCCGCAGGAACTCGGCGACGTCCAGCAGCCCGTAGGCGATCCCCAGGAACTGGTCGTCCACGCGCACCCGCCGGCCACCGTCCGCGGCGGGCGGATAGACGACGACGGGTTTCACGGACGCCATGGCACCAGCGTGCGCGGGAACGGCGCCGGGCGCTCGCCGGAGTGGGCCGTTCAGCCCGCCTTCTGCGTCTGGCGGAACTCGTGGACGTCGGCGGTGAGCGTGCCGTCCTGCTGTTCGTAGTGGGACAGGGCGAGTCCGAGACCGAAGAAGGTGGGCGCCCATTCGCCGACGAAGATGCCCCAGCGGTCGGCGCGGGCGACGTTGACGCCGGGCTCCACCTTCAGGGAGCCCGCCCAGGCGACGACACTGAGGCCGATGGATGCCATGGCGGCCATGTAGGCGTGCTCGCTGCGGACGCCCATCTCGTGCATCTTCTTGATGATCATCAGCGGCTCCGTTCTGTGGGGGGTCAGGGGACGGAGTGCCCTCGAAGGGTGCCGTTATTCACACTTTTGCCGCTTATGACCAAAAGGTAGGGGCCGTGCGACGAGCTCGGTGTACTCGTCTCACGGCCCCGCGGAACGTCGTCAGGCGCCCACGTAGGCGGCCAGGTGCTCCCCGGTCAGGGTGGAGCGGGCCGCCACGAGATCGGCCGGTGTGCCCTCGAAGACGATCCGGCCGCCGTCGTGGCCGGCGCCGGGGCCGAGGTCGATGATCCAGTCTGCGTGGGCCATGACCGCCTGGTGGTGCTCGATGACGACGACCGACTTGCCGGAGTCCACCAGCCGGTCGAGCAGGCCGAGCAGCTGCTCCACGTCCGCGAGGTGGAGGCCGGTGGTCGGCTCGTCGAGGACGTAGATGCCGCCCTTCTCCGCCATGTGCGTGGCCAGCTTGAGGCGCTGCCGCTCACCGCCGGAGAGCGTGGTGAGCGGCTGGCCGAGGGTGAGGTAGCCGAGCCCGACGTCGGCGAGCCGCTCCAGGATCTTGTGCGCGGCCGGGGTGCGCGCCTCTCCGGCGCCGAAGAACTCCTCGGCCTCGGCCACGGACATCGCCAGCACCTCGCTGATGTCCCGGCCGCCGAGGTGGTACTCCAGCACCGAGGCCTGGAACCGCTTGCCCTCGCAGTCCTCGCAGGGGGTGTCGACGCCGGCCATCATGCCCAGGTCGAGGTAGATGACTCCGGCGCCGTTGCAGGTGGGGCAGGCGCCCTCGGAGTTGGCGCTGAAGAGGGCCGGCTTCACGCCGTTGACCTTCGCGAAGGCCTTGCGGATCGGGTCGGCCAGCCCGGTGTAGGTCGCGGGGTTGCTGCGCCGCGAGCCCTTGATCGGGCTCTGGTCCACCGAGACGACCCCCGCGTCGGCGGGGATCGACCCGTGCAGCAGGGAGCTCTTGCCGGAGCCGGCGACACCGGTGACGACGGTGAGCACCCCGAGCGGGATGTCGACGTCGACGTCACGGAGGTTGTTCGCCGAGGCGCCCCGGATCTCCAGCGCGCCGGTGGCCTTGCGGACCGTCTCCTTGAGGGTGGCCCGGTCGTCGAGATGACGGCCGGTGACGGTGTCCGCGGCCCGCAGCCCTTCGAGCGTGCCCTCGAAGCAGACGGTGCCGCCCGCCGTGCCGGCGCCGGGACCGAGGTCGACGACGTGGTCGGCGATCGCGATCGCCTCCGGCTTGTGCTCCACGACGAGCACCGTGTTGCCCTTGTCCCGCAGCCGCAGCAGCAGGTTGTTCATCCGCTGGATGTCATGGGGGTGCAGGCCGATGGTCGGCTCGTCGAAGACATAGGTGACGTCCGTGAGCGAGGAGCCGAGGTGGCGGATCATCTTCACGCGCTGCGCCTCACCGCCGGACAGCGTGCCCGCCGGCCGGTCGAGCGAGAGATAGCCCAGGCCGATCTCCACGAACGAGTCGAGCGTCCCCTGCAACGCGGTGAGCAGCGGCGCCACGGACGGCTCCGAGAGCTTCCGGACCCACTCGGCCAGGTCCCTGATCTCCATCGCGCAGGCGTCGGCGATGCTGATGCCGTCGATCTTCGAGGATCTGGCGCCCTCGCTCAGCCGGGTGCCGTCGCACTCGGGACAGACGGTGAAGGTGACCGCCCGCTCCACGAACGCCCGGATGTGCGGCTGCATCGCCTCCTTGTCCTTGGACAGGAACGACTTCTGGATCTTGGGGATCAGCCCCTCGTAGGTGAGGTTGATGCCGTTGACCTTGATTTTGACCGGTTCCCCGTAGAGGAAGGCGTGCATCTCCTTCTTGGTGTACTCGCGGATCGGCTTGTCCGGGTCGACGAAGCCCGACTGGGCGTAGAGCTGCACGGTCCACTGGCTGTCCGACTTCCAGCCGGGGATGGTGAACGCCCCCTCGGACAGCGACTTGGAGTCGTCGTAGAGCTGGGTGAGGTCGATGTCGGAGACCTTGCCGCGGCCCTCGCAGCGGTTGCACATGCCGCCGGTGCGCTCGAAGGTCGCTTTCTGGGCCTTGGTCTTGGCACCGCGCTCGACGGTGATCGCGCCGCTCGCCCGGACCGAAGCGGTGTTGAAGGAGTACGCGCTGGGCGGACCGATGTGCGGCTTGCCCAGCCGGCTGAAGAGGATGCGCAGCATCGCGTTGGCGTCGGTGGCGGTGCCCACCGTGGAGCGGGGGTCGCCGCCCATCCGCTGCTGGTCCACGGCGATCGCGGTCGTCAGCCCGTCGAGCACGTCGACCTCGGGCCGGGCCCGGTTCGGCATGAAGCCCTGCAGGAAGGCGCTGTAGGTCTCGTTGATCAGCCGCTGCGACTCCGCCGCGATCGTGTCGAACACGAGCGAGCTCTTGCCCGAGCCGGACACACCGGTGAACACCGTCAGCCGGCGCTTGGGGATCTCGATGCTGACGTCCTTGAGGTTGTTCTCGCGCGCGCCGTGCACACGGATCACATCGTGGCTGTCGGCGACGTGCGGTCCGGACGACTCTCTGTCCGTCCTCGTGGCCATGCTCATCGGTCTCCCCTGTGTCGGGCGGCGCTGCCGCGGTCGGGCGATCTGGTCTCCCCGCGCCGGCCCGGAGGTGCGGCGCGGGGGTGGTGCGGGTGGATCCGTGGGCCGGCGCTACCGGGCCGTCACGGCTTGAGCTGCTGGATGCGGACCATGTTGCCCGCGGGGTCGCGGAAGGCGCAGTCGCGAACGCCGTACGGCTGGTCCACGGGCTCCTGGACCACCTCGGCGTCGCCCGCCTGCACCTGTTCGAAGACGGCGTCGACATCGCGCGTGGCCAGCACGATGCTGGCGTAGGTGCCCTTGGCCATCATCTCGGCGATGGTCTTGCGCTCGTCCTCGGTGATGCCGGGGTCGGCCGCCGGCGGATGCAGCACGATGTTCGTGCCGGGCTGGCCGACGGGGCCGACCGTGATCCAGCGCATGCCCTGGTATCCGACGTCGTTGCGGACTTCGAAGCCGAGGGTGTCGCGGTAGAACGCCAGGGCGGCGTCCGGGTCGTCGTGCGGAAGGAAGCTGGCGTGAAGGGTGAGGTCCATGGCCATCACGCTAGTTTCGGCCCGGGGTGGGCGCTTCTCGATTCCTGATCGGTCTGGTCACCTGTTTCGCCACGCACGACGGAATGCCCGCGGTGGCGAGGACGGCCTGGCGCCGGAAAGCGCTGGGCGGCATGCCGACCAGTTCCGTGAAGCGCGTGCTGAACGTGCCCAGCGACGAGCAGCCGACTTCGAAACACACCTCGGTGACGCTGAGGTCCCCACGGCGCAGCAGCGCCATGGCGCGCTCGATGCGGCGCGTCATGAGATAGCTGTACGGCGACTCACCGTAGGCGCGCTTGAACTCGCGGCTGAGATGCCCGGCCGACATGTGCACACCCCGGGCCAGCGCCTCGACGTCCAACGGCCGTGCGTACTCCCGGTCGATCCGGTCCTTGACCCGGCGCAGGAGGGCGAGGTCGCGCAGGTGCTGCGCCGGGGCGGGTCTGCTGCTCACATGCGCGATCGTGCCACATCGCACTGACATTCGGTTGCTTTCCGCGGGAAAGCGTGTATTCCGGATAGGCGCCCGTCAGGTGTAGTAGGTGTCGAACGTTCCGATCCACCATGCGGCGAGCGGCAGAACGCCCACCTGCACACCGGCCGTGATCCAGCACCGGCCCAGGACCGCGATTCCGAAGGTCCACCACGCCGTCGAGCGCAACGCGCTCACCACTGCGGCCTGGTATCCCTGCCCGGTGGGATCCATCATGCCGGGATAGCCCATCCAGTCCTCGGTGAAGACGCCGTCCGCCCCGAACACGATGGCCGTCGACACGAGCCACAGGTCGGCCAGAAAGGCCGTCACGGCGAGCGCCACGTCGAAGCGCAGGTACGCGGGTGCCGGCAGCAGCAGCCGCGCCGCGGGGTGTCCGTCGCGCCGCATCCAGTCCTCCGGCCAGACGCGGACGAGCGTGGCGGCGGCGTGCACCAGGGCGCCGGCCACCGCCGCCCAGCCACCCATGAACGCGAGCCCGAAGAACATCATCCCGACACCCACGCCGGGCCAGATGCCGCCCGCGCCGGAGTGGTTCCCTCCGTATCAGCAGCTGCCCGGGGTCAGGAACGCGGCGGGCTCCGGAGATACTCCGCATGAACGTTCCTGCCCGGTCTCACACCCCCGCCGCGGCCGCGTCCGTCCGCTTCGCCAGCGCTGCCGCCGCCGCGCCCACCAGCCCGGCGTCGGTGCCCATCTGGGCCGGGGCCACGGTCAAGTGCCGGACGAAGGACAGCGTCGCGTAGGCGCTCAGGGCCTTGCGCAGGGGGGCGAACAGGACGTCGCCCGCCTTGCCCACTCCCCCGCCGATCACGGCGATGTCGATCTCCACGAGGGTCGCGGTCGCGGCGATCCCGGCGGCCAGGGCCTGGGCGGCCCGCTCGAAGGACGCGACGGCGACCGGGTCGCCGGCCCGGGCCGCGGCGGCCACCGCGGCGGCGGAGGTGTCGCCGTCGGGACCGGGCCGCCAGCCGTTCTCCAGGGCGCGCCGGGCGATGTTGGGGCCGCTCGCGATGCGCTCCACGCAGCCGTGCGAGCCGCACGGGCACGGATCGCCGTCGAGGTCCACGCTGATGTGGCCGATGTGGCCCGCGTTGCCCGTGGGCCCGGCGTGCACCCGGCCGTCGAGCACCAGGCCGCCGCCGACGCCCGTGGAGACGACCATGCACAGCGCGTTGTCATGACCGCGGGCGGCGCCCTGCCAGTGTTCGGCCGCCGTGATCGCCACACCGTCGCCGATCAGCTCGACGGGCAGGTCCCCGGCCGCGGCCCGCACGCGCCCCACGAGCGGGTAGTCGCGCCAGCCGGGCACGTTCACCGGGCTCACCGTGCCCGCCGACCGGTCGACGGGACCGGCGCTGCCGATCCCCACGGCCGTGACCCGCGCCCACAGGGACGCCCCGGCGAGTTCGCCGAGCACCTGCTCCACGGCCCGCATCACGGTGTCGCCGTCCTCCCGGGCGGGCGTCGGCCGCTGGGCGCGGACCAGGATCCGTCCCTGACCGTCCACCAGAGCGCCGGCGATCTTGGTGCCGCCGATGTCGAGCGCGGCCACGAGGTCGGTGTGCATGAGTGTCGGAACTCCCCGTCTACGGTGAAAGAACTGGCCGGCCAGCAGCGGAGCACGGTCCGGAGATTGCGGTGGACAGTCTCCCCCGAGCCTGACAACGTTGTCCAGGCTCTATGCTCGACGCCACATCCTCATACAAACCCAGGACCGACGCACCCCCGTGGACCACAGGACAGGACACCGCACCGTGCCCCAGACCAACCTCCGATCCGCAGCGCGCTACGGCACCCGGCCGACCATGAAGGACGTCGCGGCACGGGCCGGGGTCGGACTGAAGACGGTCTCCCGCGTCGTGAACGGGGAGCCGGGCGTGACCCCGGAGACGGAGCGGCGCGTCCAGGAGGCGATCGAGGCACTCGGTTTCCGCCGCAACGACAGCGCGCGTGTGCTGCGCAAGGGCCGGACGGCGAGCATCGGCCTGGTGCTGGAGGATCTCGCGGACCCGTTCTACGGGCCGCTGAGCCGGTCGGTCGAGGAGGTGGCCCGCGCGCACGGCGCCCTGCTGATCAACGGCTCCAGCGCGGAGGACCCGGACCGGGAGCAGGAGCTGGTGCTCGCCCTGTGCGCGCGGCGGGTGGACGGGCTGGTGGTGATCCCGGCCGGTGACGACCACCGGTATCTGGAGCCGGAGCTCAAGGCGGGTGTCGCCACGGTGTTCGTGGACCGGCCGGCCGGGCACATCGACGCCGACGTGGTGCTGTCGGACAACTTCGGCGGTGCCCGGGACGGCGTCGCCCACCTCATCGCGCACGGGCACCGCCGGATCGGCTTCATCGGCGACATGCCCCGCATCCACACCGCCGCCGAGCGGCTGCGCGGCTACCGGGCCGCGATGGAGGACGCGGGCATACCGGTGGCGGACTCCTGGATGTCCCTCGGTGTCACCGACCCCGAGCGGGTGCGCAGGGCGGCCGGGGAGATGCTGTCCGGCCCGGAGCCGGTCACCGCGATCTTCGCGGGCAACAACCGGGTGACGGTCACCGTGATCCGCGTCCTCGCCGAGCATCCCCGCCGCGTCGCCCTGGTCGGCTTCGACGACATCGAGCTCGCCGACCTGCTCCAGCCGGGCGTCACCGTCGTCGCCCAGGACGCGGCGGCCATCGGCCGTACCGCGGCGGAGCGCCTCTTCCGGCAGTTGGACGGCACCCTCGTCGCCCCCGAACGCATCGAGCTGCCGACCAGGCTGATCACCCGCGGCTCGGGCGAGCTGCCCCCGGCGGACTGAGCGGCCCATGGACCATCCCACGGAACATCCGGAGCATATGGAGCACCTCACCGATCGCACGCTGCGCGCACTCGGCCTGGCCGAGGCCCCGCGCGAGCACCCCCTGCTCTACCCGGGCGCTTGGCCCGTCGGCTCCGGGCTCCTCGACGGGGACCGCTACCTGCCGCTCGACCAGCTCGTGCACGAGGACCGCACCCCCGTTCTCGCCATCGGCTCCAACGCCTGCCCGGGGCAACTGCGGCACAAGATGGAGGAGTTCGGGATCATGTCGCCGATCCCGATGGTGAAGGCGCGGGTGACGGGCGTCGACGCCGGCGTGTCGGCGCATGTGAGCCGCATGGGGTACGTGTCGGCCTCGCCGGTCAGCGCCCCGGACACCGTGCGGGAGTTGTTCGTCCTCTGGCTCGACGCCGAGCAGCTCGCCGTGATCGACGCGAGCGAGGGCGTGCCGGTGCCGACGGGCAACTACGACCGTGCCTGGCTGCCCTCGCCCGACGTGCGCATCGACTTCGAGGACGGCACCCGCCTGCCGGGCGCGTACGTGTACGTCAACCGGCACGGCGTCCTGCACGACGGCACGGGCGTGCCGCGCACCCACCCGGGCCAGCGGGCGCTGCTCACCGAACTGCTCGTCGGCCTGCCGCGCTTCCGGGAGCTGTTCGGTGTCGTGCCCGAGGAGTTCTGCGCACGGGCCCGCTCCGACCGGCGGCTGTGCGAGCGGGGGACGCGGCTGTTCGTCGAGGAGAAGCTGGTGACGGCCTCCGGGCTGGAGCGGTACGCGGCGGTGTCGCTGCGCGCTCAGCAGACCGGGAGCCCGGGGACGGGCGCGTCGTTGTCGCCGCCCTTGATGTAGACATCGCTGACCCAGACGTCCGTGTTGCCGCTGTCGTCGTCCGTCTTCGCCCACCAGACGTTGGTCCACCGGCCGTCGGTCTCCCGCCGGCCCAGGTTCTGCTGGCAGTAGAAGTAGTTGGTGCCGGCGTTGAGGACGCCGACCTCCGTGCCGGAGGCGGTGTACGACTTGGCGGTCTTCCAGACGGTGCAGTTGTGTTTGCCGCCGCCGATGGGGTCGCAGACCGGTGCGGGCGTGGGGGAGCCGCCGCCTGTCGTGCCGCCGTCGCCGGAACCGCCTGTGGTGGTGCCACCGCCGGTGGTACCACCACCCGGCTTGTGGCCGGTGGTGCCGCCGGAGGACTTCTCCGGGGCCGGGGCGGAGGGTCGGCCGGAGGACTCGGGCTTCTTGTCGTCCTCGGCCTTCTCGGAGGGGGACTTGCCCTCCTCCTCGCCCTGGGGGGTGGGCCTCTGCTCGTTCGAGCCGTCGTCGATGCGGCCGGGGTCGGAAGAGGCCGCCGCGTCCACGCCGGCGGCGTCGGTCCGGTTGCCGGGGTCCGGGTCGTCCGAGCCTCTGAGCACGGCGACCGTGGTGCCGGCCGCCGCGAGGACGACCGTGACGGCCGCTGCGGCGAGCAGGGCGCGGGTCTTCTTGCGGCGGGGGGCGGGGCTCGGGTTCATCGGGCTGGTCGGCGAGGTGCTGCCCGGGTCGGCCGGACCGGAGCCGTGGATGCCGGGGGTCGAGGCATGGGTGCCGGGGGCCGAGGCATGGATGCCGGCCCGAGTGGCGGGGCCCGGGCCTGGCGGTCCTGACATCTGCGAGCCGGGGCCCGAGGCCTCGGTGCCGGGGTTCGGAGTCTGCGGTCCTGACATCTGTGGGCCGAGGCCCGAGGCCTCGGTGCCGGGGCCCGGGCCCTGCGGTCCTGGCGCCTGCGGTCCTGACGCCTGCTGACCGGGTCCCGGGGGCTGAAGGCCGACGTTCGGGTCCTGCGGGCCGGGGCCTGCTTGCGCCGGCTGCCCGGTGCCCGGTCCGTCAGCCCCGGTCCGCTGTCCTGCCGCTCCTGGAGCCCCGGCGGCCCCGAAGGCCGCTGCCGGGCCGAACCCGGGCGTGCTCTGGCTCTCGTGCGGCCCGGCAGCGCCCGGCCGCGCCTGCTGCGGCGGCCCGAACCCCGGCGGCACCGACGGGGCACCACGCTCCGTCTCCGGGCGCGGGGACGGAGCGGGCACCGGCCCTCGCAGCGATGACGTCGGCGTGTCCGTGCCGCCCGAGTCCGCGATGGCCTGGAGCGTCTCGCGGGCCTGTTCCGCCTCCGGGCGGGCCTCGGGGCGCTTGTCCAGCAACCGCTGGAGGACGGGGGCGAGGGGCCCGGCGCGGCGGGGCTCGGGCAGCGGCTCGGAGACGATCGCGGTGAGCGTCGAGAACGTGGACGTACGGCGGAAGGGCGAGGCGCCCTCGACGGCCGCGTACAGCGTGGCGCCCAGGGCCCAGACGTCGGAGGCGGGGCCCGGGTCGGCACCCTGGGCCCGCTCGGGGGCGAGGTAGTCGAGGGAGCCGACGAGTTCGCCGCTGCGGGTGAGGTGCGTGGCCGAACCGTCGCCCGGGTCGTCCATCGTGGCGATGCCGAAGTCGGTGAGGACGACCCGTCCCGAGCGGTCGAGCAGGATGTTGCCGGGCTTCACGTCGCGGTGCAGGACGCCCGCCCGGTGGGCGGCGGCCAGGGCGTCCATGACCTTGGCGCCGATCCCGGCCGCCTCGCGCGCGTCCAGCGGACCGCGGTCGCGCAGTACGTCGTCCAGGGACGGCCCGTCGACCAGTTCCATGACGATGAGGGGGCGGCCGTCGACCTCGGCGATGTCGTGCACGGCGATGACGCCGGGGTGGCGCACGCGGGCGGCCGCACGCGCCTCGCGCTGCATCCGCACTCGCAGACCGGCCAGTTCGGGGCCGGCCGTGTCGGTGTAGGTGCGCAGTTCCTTGACGGCCACCTCACGGCCGAGGACCTCGTCGACTGCCTTCCAGACGACGCCCATGCCGCCGCGCCCCAGCTGGGCCGTGACGCGATAACGGCCTGCCAGCAGCCGGCCGGTCCCCTCGGCCTGCCCGTACTCCCCCGTCGACACCGCTGCCCCGTTCTCGTGACACCACTGGATCACTGACTCGTCAGTGTGTGGCGTACAGAGTACGGGGCGGCGGTGACACGGACAGCCGGTGGTGACGGCTGTGACAGGGCCGGTACGCGGGACGGAACCTCCGGGCAGGCCCGGGGAGAAGCGGTCAGGCGGACGCCGTCAGGTCGCCCCGCCGGGGCACCGCGAAGCTCTCCAGGTCGGCGCGGGTCAGACCGGTCAGCCGGGCGACCTCCCCGATGTCCAGGGCGCCGCAGTCCAGGCCGCGCAGCAGGTAGCCGCTGAGGGCCTTGGCGGTGGCGGGCTCGTCCATGACGTCGCCGCCTGTGCGGTTGGCGTAGCGGGCGAGGCGGGCGGCGGCCTGCTCGAAGCCCTCGCGGTAGAAGGCGAAGACGGCCGCGTAACGGGTGGGGATGTGGCCGGGGTGCATGTCCCAGCCCTGGTAGTAGGCGCGGGCCAGGGCGCGGCGGGTGAGACCGTAGTGCAGGCGCCAGGCGGCGTGCACCTTCTCGGTCGGGCCGATGGGCAGGACGTTGGTGGAGCCGTCGGAGACGCGGACGCCGGTGCCGGCCGCGGCGACCTGCATGACGGCCTTGGCGTGGTCGGCGGCGGGGTGGTCGCTGGCCTGGTGGGCGGCGGAGACGCCGAGGCAGGCGCTGTAGTCGAAGGTGCCGTAGTGCAGGCCGGTGGCGCGGCCCTCGGCGGCCTGGATCATGCGGGCGACGGTCGCGGTGCCGTCGGCGGCGAGGATGGACTGGCTGGTCTCGATCTGGATCTCGAAGCCGATCCGGCCGGGCTCCAGGCCGTGCGTCTTCTCGAAGGCGCCCAGCAGCCGTGCCATGGCGGTGACCTGCTCGGCGTAGGTCACCTTCGGCAGGGTGAGGACCAGTCCGCCGGGCAGGCCGCCGGCCTCCATCAGGCCGGTGAGGAAGATGTCGAGGGTGCGGATGCCCCGGGCCCGTACGGGCGCCTCCATGCACTTCATGCGGATGCCCATGTATGGAGCCGCGGTGCCGTCCTCGTACGCCTCGGCGATCAGCCGGGCGGCGCGTGCGGCGGCCTCGTCCTCCTCGGCGTCGGGGCGGTTGCCGTAGCCGTCCTCGAAGTCGACGCGCAGGTCCTCGATCGGCTCGCGTTCCAGCTTGGCGCGCACGCGCGCGTGGACGGGCTCGGCGAGTTCGTCCGAGAGACCGAGGACGGCGGCGAAGGACGCGGCGTCCGGGGCGTGTTCGTCGAGGGCGGCCAGGGCCCGGTCGCCCCAGGAGCGGAGGGTGTCGGCGGCGAAGACGTCGCCGGGGACGTAGACGGTGTGGACGGGCTGTCGGGTGCCGGGGTCTCCGGGGTAGCGGCGCTCCAGTTCGGCGTCGACCGGCGCGAGGGAGGCGCTGATCTCCTCGCTGACGGCGCCCGCGAGGCTCGTCGCCACCTTCTCCTGCCGGCCCTGACCCATTCCGAGACCCTCCTTTTTTCCGCTGTACGGAATCAACAATCCGTAGAGCGAAGTTATCGGCCACCCTTCCGCCTGGTCAACACCGTCTTGAAGTGGTGTTCCCCATCCTTCACCTTCGGCCACTGTCGACCCGCCTTCTTCTTCCGTATTCAGAAGGCAAGCTTCATCCTGACGTGCAAGGGGAGGGAGATCACGTGCCGAACGAGGTCGGAGTGACGCGCCGCCACGGGCTCAAGGCGGCGGCCGCCGCCGCCATCACGGGACCGCTGCTCACCACCGCGGGCCCGACACAGCCCGCTTCCGCCGGCGAGCACCCGGGCGCCCTGAACGTCATGACGTTCAACGTGCGCTTCGGGACCGTCGTCGACACGACACCGCGCTGGGACGTGCGCCGACCGGTGATGCGAGAACTGCTGCGCCGCGAGCGACCGCACGTCATCGGCACCCAGGAAGGGCTCTACCGGCAAGTGCGCGCGATCGAGAAGGATCTCGGCGGGCACCACGACTGGATCGGCACCGGACGCGGGGGCGGCAGCAAGGACGAGTTCATGGCGATCTTCTACGACACGCGCAGACTCGACCCGATCGAGTTCGATCACTTCTGGCTGTCCGACACCCCGTACACGATCGCTTCGAACACCTGGGGCGCGGACTGGCTGCGCATGGTGACCTGGGTCCGTTTCGCCGATCGCGCCGACGGGGGACGGGAGTTCTACGTCCTCAACACCCACCTGGACAGCGTCAGCCAGTACGCCCGGGAACGCTCGGCCGGGCTCATCGGCGAGACGATCGCCGGGTGGGACCGGTCGTTACCGGTCATCGTCACCGGCGACTTCAACGCGGACGCCCACAACAACCGGGTGCACGATCTGATGCTGGACATCGGACTGGTGGACGCCTGGGACGCGGCGGCGTCGCGGAGCCCGGCATACGGGACGCACCACGGCTACCGAAGGCCCAAGCCGGGCGGGCGGCGCATCGACTGGATCCTCACCACGCCCGGGGTGACCACGCACTGGGCCGGGATGAACACCTTCTCCATGGACGGGACGTACCCGAGCGACCACCTGCCGGTGCAGGCCTCGATGACCTTGGGATGAGCAGAGGCCCCCGTGACCGTTCGTGCGGTCACAGGGGCCTTCCACAACCCGAGTCGATCAGCCCTTGCGGGTCTTGATCTCCTCGGTCAGCTGCGGGACGACGTCGAAGAGGTCGCCGACGACGCCGTAGTCGACGAGGTCGAAGATCGGAGCCTCGGCGTCCTTGTTGATCGCCACGATCGTCTTCGAGGTCTGCATACCGGCGCGGTGCTGGATCGCACCGGAGATGCCGGAGGCGATGTACAGCTGCGGCGAGACGGACTTGCCCGTCTGGCCGACCTGGTTGGTGTGCGGGTACCAGCCGGCGTCGACGGCGGCACGCGAGGCACCGACGGCCGCGCCGAGGGAGTCGGCGAGGGCCTCGATGATCGCGAAGTTCTCCGCACCGTTGACGCCACGGCCGCCGGAGACCACGATCGCGGCCTCGGTCAGCTCCGGACGGCCCGTCGACTCACGCGGCGTGCGGCCGGTGACCTTGGTGCCGGTGGCCTTGTCGGAGAAGGTCACGGACAGCGCCTCGACCGCACCGGCGGCCGGGGCGGCCTCTACGGCCGCGCTGTTGGGCTTGACCGTGATGACCGGGGTGCCCTTGGAGACACGGGACTTGGTGGTGAAGGACGCGGCGAACACCGACTGCGTGGCCACCGGGCCCTCGTCGCCGGCCTCCAGGTCGACGGCGTCGGTGATGATGCCGGAGCCCAGACGCAGCGCCAGACGGGCGGCGATCTCCTTGCCCTCGGCGGAGGAGGGGACCAGCACGGCGGCCGGGGAGACGGCGGCGACGGCGGCCTGGAGGGCGTCCACCTTCGGTACGACCAGGTAGTCGGCGTACTCGGACGCCTCGTGCGTGAGCACCTTGACCGCGCCGTGCTCGGCGAGCGTGGCGGCGGTGTCGGCGGCGCCGCCTCCCAGCGCGACGGCGACCGGCTCGCCGATGCGGCGGGCCAGGGTCAGCAGCTCCAGGGTGGGCTTGCGGACGGCACCGTCCACGTGGTCGACGTAGACGAGAACTTCAGCCATGGGACTTCTTCTCTCCTGCTTGCGAAAGATGAGGGGCGGTCAGCGAATGCGGGGCTCAGATGAACTTCTGGCCCGCGAGGAACTCAGCGAGCTGCTTGCCGCCCTCGCCCTCGTCCTTGACGATCGTGCCCGCGGTACGGGCCGGACGCTCGGCCACGTTGTCGACCGTGGTGTACGCGCCCGCCAGGCCGACCTCCTCCGCCTCGATGTCGAGGTCGGACAGGTCCCAGGACTCCACCGGCTTCTTCTTGGCCGCCATGATGCCCTTGAAGGACGGGTAGCGCGCCTCGCCCGACTGGTCGGTGACCGACACGACCGCCGGCAGGGACGCCTCCAGGCTCTCGGAGGCGGCGTCGCCGTCGCGACGGCCCTTGACCGTGCCGTCCTCGACCGACACCTCGGAGAGCAGGGTCACCTGCGGCACGCCCAGACGCTCGGCGAGCAGCGCGGGGACGACGCCCATGGTGCCGTCGGTGGAGGCCATGCCGGAGATCACCAGGTCGTAGCCGGCCTTCTCGATCGCCTTGGCCAGGACCAGGGAGGTGCCGATGGCGTCGGTGCCGTGAATGTCGTCGTCCTCGACGTGGATCGCCTTGTCGGCGCCCATGGACAGCGCCTTGCGCAGGGCGTCCTTGGCGTCCTCGGGGCCCACCGTCAGGACGGTGATCTCCACGTCGTCGTCGGAGTTCTCGGAGATCTGCAGCGCCTGCTCGACCGCGTACTCGTCGAGCTCGGAGAGCAGACCGTCCACGTCGTCCCGGTCGACGGTCAGGTCATCGGCGAAGTGCCGGTCGCCAGTGGCGTCGGGCACGTACTTCACAGTGACAACGATCCTCAAGCTCACGCCGGCTCTCCTACTGCATCGTCATTTCCATGCTGCCTACTTGCAGGCAGCATAGGCGCCTCAAGCGGCCGATCCCGGTCGGGGCGATCCACGCTCCGAGCGAAATATTACTCGTCAGTACACCCAGTTCATTCCCGCTAAGCAAGCGCTTTGAACTGTGACCTTCGCAACGCAGCGTAACCGGAACTCGACCGTCACGCAGCCCGGGGGACGCGCGGATCAGTCGTGCAGGCGGTTGTAACGCCCCTGGTGGTAGAGGAGCGGCCGGCCGGTGCCCGTGTCGTCTCCGTGTACGACCTCCGCGATCACGATCCGGTGGTCTCCGGCGGGCACGCGCGCGACGACCCGCCCCACCAGCCAGGCCGGCACGCCGTCGAGCACGGGGACCCCGTCGGGCCCGTCCCGCCAGGCGGTGGGCGGCGCGAAGCGGTCGGCTCCGCTGCGGGCGAAGGTGGCCGCCAGTTCCTGCTGGTGCTCGCCGAGGATGTGGACGCCGACATGGCCGGCCGTCGCGATCACGGGCCAGCTGGAGGAGCCGGTGCCGACCCCGAAGGACAGCAGCGGCGGCTCGGCGGAGACAGAGGCGAGGGAGGTGGCGGTGAAGCCCACCGGGCCGGTGTCGCCACGGGCGGTGATCACGGCGACCCCTGCCGCGTGCCGCCGGAAGACCGAGCGCAGGAGGTCGGGCGTGGCGAGAAGGTCCGCAGGCATGGGGTCAGGCTGACGATAAATGGTTGGCGCAGTCAAGTTCGTTCCCGGATGTGGGAGATGGCTCACTGACCGGGTGGCGTCCCTCACACCGCCTCCCCCAGCGCGGCGATCACATCCGCCTTGCGCGGCTGGCCGGTGGCCCGCCGCACCACCCGGCCGTCGGCGTCGAGGACCAGCACGGTCGGGGTCTTGAGGATGTCCAGCCGTCGCACGAGGTCCAGATGGGCCTCGGCGTCGATCTCGACGTGGGTCACGCCCGGGACCATGCCGGCGACCTCGCCGAGGACCCGCCGGGTCGCCCGGCAGGGCGCGCAGAACGCGCTGGAGAACTGCACGAGTGTGGCCCGCTCGCCCAGGTCCGCGCCCAGTTCACGCGCGTCCAGCCGCTTGCCGTCGTCCCGCCCGCGCACCCGCACTCTCCCGCTCCGCCGCCGTTGCAGCACTCCGTAGGCGCTCGCCGCCGCGAGCACCAGTACGCACACCACCAGTCCGGTCATCACCTGCTGCAAGCGTTCACGAGACCGCAAAGATTCCCGCCCACCGCACCGGCCCGTGGTGCGGAATGCTTGGTTCCCATGGACATCGATGCACGAGGGCCGCGTTTCGGCGCGGCGGTGACGACCGTCGTCCTGGCGGTCGTCCTGGTCACGGGGAGCACGTGGCTGCTGGCCTGGCAGACGCTGGCGTTCCTGCTGGGCGCGGCCGGCGGGGTGGCCCGGTCGCCCTACGGGCTGCTGTTCGCCAAGGCCGTACGGCCGCGACTCGGGCCGCCGAGCGCGTTCGAGGCGCCCGAACCGCCGCGTTTCGCCCAGGCGGTGGGGCTGGTCTTCGCCGGACTCGGGCTCGTCGGCTATGCCCTGGGGCCCGGCTGGCTGGGTCTCGCGGCGACCGGCGCCGCACTCGCGGCCGCCTTCCTGAACGCCGCGTTCGGGTACTGCCTGGGGTGCGAGATGTACCTGCTCATGCGGCGGGTGACGGTACGCGCGGGGTAATGGGGGCGTAAAAGCACGAGGTGGGATCGGCGACTACGTGACGAGAATCTCCTCCCGCGCGGGCACGGGGGCTGGCTACCCGGCCGTTCTTGGGGCACGATCTGCGACAAGCCGTAAACCTACGGCTGCGTAACTTCCACTGGGAATCCCTTCCCAGGCAGAGCAGGAAGGGTCCGACCCGCCCATGGCAGAGCTCGTCTACCGTCCCGTCGTCGGTTTCGCCCGCACGCTGTTCAAGGCGTGGGACCTCAAGATCGACTGCCAGGGTTCGGAGAACATCCCGCGCTCGGGCGGCGCCGTGCTGGTGAGCAACCACATCAGCTACCTGGACTTCGTCTTCAACGGCCTGGCGGCGCTGCCGCAGAAACGTCTCGTGCGCTTCATGGCGAAGGAGTCCGTCTTCCGCCACAAGATCTCGGGCCCGCTGATGCGCGGGATGAAGCACATCCCGGTGGACCGCAAGCAGGGCGAGGCGGCCTACGCGCACGCCCTCGACTCGCTGCGGTCGGGCGAGATCGTCGGGGTCTTCCCGGAGGCGACCATCTCGCAGTCGTTCACGCTGAAGAGCTTCAAGTCGGGTGCCGCGCGCATGGCGCAGGAGGCCGGCGTCCCGCTGATCCCGATGGCGGTGTGGGGCACGCAGCGGCTGTGGACCAAGGGCCACCCCCGCAACTTCAAGCGCAGCCACATCCCCATCACGATCCGGGTGGGCGAGGCGATCGAGGCCTCCCGCGACAAGTACGCGGGCGCGATCACCCGCCAACTGCGCGAGCGCGTCCAGGAACTCCTGGAGGCCGCCCAGCGCGCCTACCCCGTACGCCCGAAGGGTCCGGACGACACCTGGTGGATGCCGGCCCACCTCGGCGGCACGGCTCCGACGCCGGAGCAGGTGCGGGAGGCCGAGGCACTCTGACGCTCCGGCGCAGTCGATCCGGCCTCCGGTCCCGCCTCAGAGCGCGGTGGGAAGTGTCCGCCACAAGTGGGGCCGGTCGACGGCCGACTTGAGGGTGTCGAGCACGGCCGGGTGAGGCGCGGCGTACAGGACCGGACAGTCGGTCTCGCCGAGCGCCGGATCGGGCGTGAAGGCGAGCCGCTCGCCGTCGAGGGAGAACTGCGCGTCCACCCCCGGTTTGTTGCCCCGGGGGTCCTGGCGGTGCCACGCCCCGTTGAACCGCACGGCGACCAGACCGTGCACGACGTCGAACGTCTGGTAGCACAACGCGGTCGGGATGTCCTCGGCGCGGAGCAGCGCCGCGAGCGCGTGGGCCTTGGCGTAACAGATGCCGGTGCGCTGCTCCAGGACATCGGAAGCGCGCCAGGTGACGCGCGGGTCGCCCGCATCCTGCGAGTGCGGGATGGTGTCGCGCACGAACTCGAAAGCCGCCCGCGCATACTCATACGAGTGCGCCACACCCTCAGCCAGCGTGGCCGCCGTCTCGCGAACGAGCGGATGGTGATGGTCTATCGCCTCGTCGGCCGCCAAGTAGGCGGAGAGGTCCGGGTTTTCCTGGATCAGCTGCATGCACGCAGAGCATAGGGACAAGATCAGTACGCAGTCAATTTATTTTCGAGCATTCGCATACTTATGCATGGCCGGAGAACGGCTGAACATCGCCGCAACCACTCCCCCGGTCACAACCCTTCCCCGGCGCCACGGGTCGGCATCCGCAGTTCCGTGACAAGGGGGAAGACATGAAGGACCCACGGCGCCTGATCGGCGCCGCGCTCGTGAGTGGTGCCCTGGCGGCGTCCGGAGTCGGGGCCGGGCCCGCGTACGCGCAGGAGAACCGGTTGTGGATCAGCGCGCCGTACGAGACGGTGCTGCCGGGCGCGGACACGGACGGCGGCGCGCGCGAGCGCAGTCTGGCCGTGGAGATCAGCCGGGACGTCGCCGACGACCGGGTGCCGGCCGGGCGCCTGACCGTCGACATCAGTGAGATCGCCTCTTTCGCGCGGGCGTCGTGGCCCGCGAACTGCGAACCCGAGTCGGAGGTCCGTGCGGTCTGCGACGTCCCCGAGATGCCCGCCGGGACGGAGAGGGTGCCGGCCGCCACCTTCGGGCTGCGCGCGCTGCCCGGAGCGGACACCGGCGCCTCCGGGTACGTGCGCTACTCGGCCGTCGCCGGAGAGGCGACGGCCCACCCGGCCGAGACCAGGGTCGGCGTCGGCAACGGTCCGGACCTCGGTCTGAGCCAGGCCGACTACCAGCACGACCTCAGGCCGGGCTCGAGGACGAGTGTGCGGGCCACGCTGTCCAACAGCGGCAACCGCACCGCGGAGCGGACACTGCTGTGGCTCAACGCCTCGTACGGGCGGCGTTTCGAACAGCGGCACGCCAACTGCGAGTACCGGGATCACGACACCGGCACGTCCGCCCTGTGCGTGCTGGACGAGGCGGTGGCACCCGGGCAGGAGTACGCGCTGAACACCGGTCTCGGCGTGGGCCGCAAGGCGCTGTACGAGCGGTTCGACCACTCCGTCCACCCGTACTCCGACGAGGCGCTGGCGCAGATGCGCGGCGACTGGACGTGGGCCCGGGGCACGGGCGCCGAACTGGACCTGCGTCCCGTGCCCGCCGCCCGGGCCGCGGCGGCGGACCCCGACATCGACCCGCAGGACAACTACCGGGCCGTCATGCTGAACGCCCGGAACACCGCCGACCTGAAGCTCGGCGGCAGCAGGGTGCGCGGGGCCGCCGGTGACACCGTCACCGCCCGGGTCACCGTGCACAACCGCGGTCCGGCCTGGGTGGCGTCGCTGGGCGCGGGCGCGGCCGTGGCGACGGTGCGGTTCCAGGCGCCGGAGGGCACCACGGTGATGGTGCCCCCGGAGGAGGAGTGCTGGACCTCGGAGGACCCCGCGTCCCCCACGACGTACTACTGCAAGACGCCGATCTACCTGCACGACAAGGCGTCGTACACCTTCGAGATCCCGCTGCGGATCGACCGGGTGGTGCGCGGCGCGCGCACCACCGTCGCCACCGTCAACGACGATTCCGAGCTGAGCATCAGGGAGTTCGACCCGAACCTGCGCAACAACAGCGCACGGCTCGTCGTCAACTGACGCGGCGGCCGCGAGGAGGTGGCCCTAGGCCGTGTCCGCAATGTCAGGGAAGCCAGAGCCTGAGACAGGCGATGGTGACCAGGGCTTGGTAGTGACGAGCGCGCTTGTCGTAGCGGG
>NZ_JBEXSR010000026.1:0-124629 GCF_040613735.1 Streptomyces sp. NPDC006235 | reverse complement strand
CTGTTCCCCCGCTCGCCCCCCCCCCGCCCTCCGGGGCCGCCCCCCCCGCCCCCCCCCCGCCGCGATCCCTACGCGTACTCCTCCGGTCCGGTCTCCCGGGCCCGGATCAGGGCCTGGGCCAGCTCCTGGACGTTGCCGTAGCGCTCCTGGCGCGGCAGCCGCTCCAGGGCCTCGACGAGGGCGTCGGGTGCCTGGTGGCCGCGCAGTTCGCGGGCCAGGTCACGCGCGCTCGCCGGGAACGCCCTGCGGCCCAGGATCCGGGCCAGCTCCAGGCGTACCGACTCCAGGGACGTCGGCGCACGGCTCGGCGTCACCGGCCCGCGCGCGACCTCGGGGTCGTCCTCGGCAGCCGGCTCCGGGTCGTGCCACTCCTCACTGCGGGTGGGGTGCCCGGACCTGAGCAGCCCCTGGAGTTCATGCTTCATCTCGTCGTCACGATGGACGCTCAGCCGGTCGCTGCCTCGCTGCATTTCTCCCTCCAGACGGTCGGGGGTCCGCACCGCGTACCCGAACACCGCGAGCCGACACGGGTTCGCCACCCCGGATCGGTGCCCTCCGCACGGGTTTGCGCCACGACCTGTGGGAGACCCGGATCACACCCCCCACTCATCTCTGGGGAAGGACACGCCATGGCGATGCTCGCTGTGCTGCTTCCGGTGCTCATGCTCGGAGTGGTGCTGCTGCTGGGCCGCTACGAGGAGCTGCTGCTGCCGCAGGACGGTGCCGACCGGCGCGAACCGGTCGGCGTGCCCCCGGCGGCGGCGACCGCTACTTCTTCTCGCGCCCCGGCAGGAACTCCTGCATCTTCGCCTTGAAGCCCTGCTTGACCACCGATCCCCGGTCCGAGTCACCCTTCAGGATCGACGCGGCGGTCGCCTCCATCTGCTCCCAGGTGGCGTGCGGCGGGATCGGTGGGACAGCCGGATCGGTCAGGAACTCGACCACCGCGGGACCGTCCGCCTCCAGCGCGGCACGCCAGCCCGCCTCGACGTCCTCCGGCTTCTCCACCCGGATGCCGGTCAGCCCCAGGGAACGCGCGAACGCCGCGTACTGCACGTCCGGGAGCTGTTGCGACGGCAGGAACTGCGGCGCGCCCTCCATGGCCCGCATCTCCCACGTGACCTGATTCAGATCCTGGTTGTTCCACACGGCGATCACCAGCCGCGGGTCCTCCCACTGATGGCGGTACTTCGCCGCCGTGATCAGCTCCGCCATCCCGTTCATCTGCATCGCCCCGTCGCCCACCAGCGCGATCGCGGGCCGGTCCGGGTGCGCGAACTTCGCGCCGATCACGTACGGCACGCCGCAGCCCATCGTCGCCAGGGTGCCGGAGAGTGAGCCCCGCATGCCCGGCCGCATGGTCAGGTGCCGCGCGTACCAGTTCGCCGTCGAACCCGAGTCGGAGGCGACGATCGCGTTGTCCGGCAGCAGCGGGTCCAGGGCGCGGGCCACGTACTCCGGGTTGATCGGGTCGGCGTCGAGTCCCGCGCGGCGCTCCATGACCTCACGCCAGCGCGTCACGTTGGCGCACACCGTGTCGTACCACTCGCGCCCGCGGCCCTCCTCGATCAGCGGGATCAGCCGCTCCAGCGTGGCCTTGGCATCGCCGACCAGGTTCACCTCGTACGGGTAGCGCATCCCGACCATGTGCGGATCGATGTCGATCTGCACACCCCGAGCCTTGCCGAACTCCGGCATGAACTGGGTGTACGGGAACGACGACCCGATGGTCAGCAGCGTGTCGCAGTCCCGCATCAGCTCGTACGACGGACGCGTGCCCAGCAGGCCGATCGAGCCGGTGACGTACGGCAGTTCGTCGCTGAGGACGTCCTTGCCGAGCAGCGCCTTGGCGACACCCGCGCCGAGCAGCTCGGCGATCGACTCCACCTCGGCCCGCGCGCCGGCCGCGCCCTGACCGACCAGGATCGCCACCTTGTCGCCGGAGTTGAGGATCTCGGCGGCCCGCCGCACCGAGTCGTCGGACGGCACGGCCGTCCACGAACTGCGGTCCAGGCTGGAGGGCACCATCTTGAACTCGTGCGTCGGCGGCGAGTAGTCGAGCTCCTGCACATCGCCGGGAATGATGATCGCGGTCGGGCAGCGGCGCGCGTACGCGGTGCGGATCGCCCGGTCCAGCACGTTCGGCAGCTGCTCCGGCACGGTCACCGTCTCCACGAAATCGGAGGCGACGTCCTTGTACAGCGTGTGCAGATCCACTTCCTGCTGGTAGGAGCCGCCCATCGCGGTGCGGTGCGTCTGGCCGACGATCGCCAGCACCGGAACATGGTCCAGTTTGGCGTCGTACAGGCCGTTCAGGAGATGGATCGCGCCCGGCCCGGACGTGGCCGTGCACACCCCGAGACGGCCGCTGAACTTGGCGTATCCGACCGCCTGGAACGCCGACATCTCCTCGTGCCGCGACTGCACGAAACGGGGCTCGTTCTCGGCCCGGCCCCACGCGGCGAGCAGGCCGTTGATGCCGTCGCCCGGATAACCGAAGACCTGCTCGACCCCCCACTCGCGCAACCGCTCAAGGACGTGGTCGGAGACCTTGGTGCTCATGTACGACCTCCCGGACGTATGGGACAGAGCCAGCTGTACGAGTCACCCTGCGCGACGGCGGAAAACCTCTCCGGGTTTGCGGGCGGGGGCCGGGGGCAGGCGCACCTCAGTGCTTCGGACAGGAGGCACGTCCGTGGGAGCGGCGAAGCGCGCCGCCACCGGCGCTCCTGGTCCGCACCCAGTCGACGCGCTCCCACGGTGACCGTCCAACCCAGAGCACCTGCAAGGGAATTGCGACGCATCATGCCGATCCACACCACCGCGAAGAAGCACCCCCACGACGACGCCCCCGACACCGCCGACGCCTTCCGCAGGCTCGCCACACTCCCCGACGGACCCGAGCGCGACGCGCTCCGCGACGAGATCGTCGAGGCCTGGCTGCCCATGGCCGACCGCCTCGCCGGACGCTTCCGCAGCCGCGGCGAGAGCTTCGAGGACCTGCGCCAGGTCGCGGCCCTCGGCCTCGTCAAGGCCGTCGACCGGTACGACCCCGAGCTCGGCAACGCCTTCGAGAGCTACGCCGTGCCCACCATCACCGGCGAGATCAAGCGCCACTTCCGGGACCACATGTGGACCCTGCACGTACCCCGCCGCGTCCAGGACCTGCGCAACCGCGTCCGGTTCGCCTCCCAGGACCTGTCCCAGACCATCTCCGGCCGACGGCCCACCGTGGCGGAGATCGCCGAGCACGCGAAGCTGAGCGAGGAGGACGTCAAGACCGGCCTGGAGGCCCTGGAGAGCTTCACCGCCCTGTCCCTGGACGCGGAGCTGCCAGGCAGCGAGGACGGGTACTCCCTGAGCGACGCGCTCGGCTCGCCGGACCCGGCGCTGGACACGGTCGTGGACCGTGAGGCGGTGAAGTCACGCCTGGCGGCGCTGCCGGAGCGGGAGCGGGCGATTCTGTACATGCGGTTCTTCGGGGACATGACGCAGAGCCGGATCGCGGAGGAGCTGGGGATCTCGCAGATGCACGTGTCCCGGCTGATCAGCCGGTGCTGCGGTCGGGTCCGGGAGCAGGTCATGCGGGATGTCGCCTAGCGCCGTGGGGGCTGTTCGCGGGTTGCGTGCGCGGGCCGTTCGTGGCTTGTCGCGCAGTTCCCCGCGCCCCTGGGAGGGACGTACCGGTTCACCCGGTTGGCGGGTGCTGTCCCGCTAATGGGGTCCGGGCGCGCGCGGCGTTGCAGCGGGCGGGCTGTGATGGCAGAGGGGGCATCCTGCCGTCGCCCGAAGGAGTTCGGTCCATGCGCCGCACCCGCCACGCACTCTTCGTTGCCGTTCTGGCCGGCTCGGCCCTGGTCGGGTTCGTTCCGGTCGTGGCCGCCGAACCCGCCGCCGAGGTCAGTCCGGCCACCGTGGAGCCCGGCGGCACGCTCACCATCTCGGTGAGCTGTGATCCGACCGGGGGGCCGCCGCCCGACAGCATCGACGCGACCTCGCAGGCCTTCGACGAGGGCACGGTCCCGTTGCGCAAGGTGACCGGCAACGACGACGAGGTGTCCGGCCCGGCCTACCGGGGCACGGCCCGTATCGCTCCCGCGGACAACTTCGAGGGCGATCCCGACGCCCTCGGCGAGGATTCGGCCTGGACCGTCGACGGCACCTGTCCTGCCGCTCCCGGCGGGGAGGGCAAGCAGTGGAGCGCGACGTTCACCGTGGCGCACGGCGGTGGCCACCACAAGCCGTCCCACCACCCGACGCACGAGCCCTCCCACCGGCCCACCCACAAGCCCTGCCCCGAGGACAAGCGCGACGAACCGCGGCACCACTCCGCCGAGTGCGAGGCAGCGGCCGTCCACCGGGGGGTACGCGCCGGCGACGGCGGTGCCTTCTCCGACTCCGTGCCCGCCCTGGTCGCGGGCGGAGTGCTGATCGCGGGCGCGTTCGGTGCCGCCGTGCACCGGCTGCGCAACCGGGAGAGCGACCCGTACCGCTGAGCACCGGCGCGCACCACCGCACCGGAAGCCCCCCGCTTCCCCGGCCCGGCCCGCTCATGCTGTGACCGTCACAACCCGGCCGGGCGCCCATGGGGGGACGGCGCCATGGGTACTCAGTGGCCGAGGGCACGCTCGATACGGCTCGGGCGAGGGCGACAGGACACGGCAGCAGGCACTGCGGAGGCACGGATGTGGCGGACGGACCCGGAAGGTCACGGCTCCGTCCGGTTCGGGCCGCCGCTCCCCGACGACGGACTGCCCGTGCTGCCGGAGCTGTCCGCCGTGCTCGCCGCCGCGGCGTCCCGGGGCGACCACGAGCCGGTCGGCGGGGGAGAGGCCCTGCGGGAGGCCGCCTGCGGCTACTGGGACCGGCGCGGACTGCACTGCGACCCCGGCCGGGTGGCCGCCGGGCCCGGCGCGCCCGCGCTGCTGCTCGCCCTGACCGCCGCCCTCGGCGGTGACGTCCTCGTGCCGAGACCCTGCGCCGCCTGGTGGGCGCCGTACGCTCGCCTGCTGGGGCGCCCCGTCTTCCACGTGCCGACCCCGCCGGAGAGCGGCGGGGTGCCCGATCCGTACGCCCTCCTGGAAACCGTGCGCCGGGTCCGCGCCGAGGGCGGTGATCCGCGCCTGCTGGTGCTGTCCGTCGCCGACGACCCGACGGCCACCGTCGCCCCTCCCGAGCTGCTGCACGAGACCGTCGAGGCCGCCCAGGGGGAGGGCCTGCACCTCGTCAGCGACGAGACCTGGCGCGACACCCTGCACGACCCGCACGACACCGTGCTGCTCAGCCCCGCCGAGATGCTGCCCGACCGGGTCACCGTCGTCACCGACCTGGCCGGGGCCTTCCTCCCGCCCGGCTGGCCGGCCGCGGTGGCCCGCTTCCCGGCCGGCGAGGACGCCGACGGCCTCCACGCGCGCGTGCTCGACGTCCTCACCGCGCTCGACGCCCGGGTCGCCGCCCCCGTCGCCTCGGCGGCCGCCCACGCGCTGGGGGAACCGGAACCGGTCACCGCGCGCGTCGCCGCCACCGTGCGCCTGCACGCGCGCCTGGCCGCCGAGGCGCACGCCGCCGTCGTCGCGGCCGGCGCCCTCGCCCGGCCCCCGCAGGCCGGCCGCCATCTGTACGTCGACCTCGCTCCGTTGCGCCCCGCGCTGAGCGCGCACGCCATCGGCGACGCACAGGAGCTGGAGGACTTCCTCTCCGCCCGCCTCGGCATGCCCGCGCCCGGCGGCCACCGCTTCGGCGACGAGCTCGAAGCCCCGCGCGTGCGGCTTTCGACCGGCGCACTGTTGCTCGGCTCCGCCACGGAACGCGCGGAATGCCTCACCTCACCCACGCCGTTGGAACTGCCACACGTGCAGCGTGCGTTGATCCAACTGAAGTCGGTCTTCGACGATCTCCGTGACGACGCTCAGCGATGGGAGCCTCCTCGATGACGCAGCAGTCCGAGTCGACCACGAGCACGACCACTCGGGAAGCCGGCGACGCGGCCCTCCCGTCCCCCCTCGCGCCCCCGTACCCGCCGCTGGCCGAACCGAGACCACTGGCCGAACGCCGGGTGTGGCCGCGCACGTTCCACGACCGGCTGACCGCCCCGCTGCCCGGCCTGAGGGCCATGGCCCGCTTCGCCCGCGAGGGCGCCGTCAGACCGGGCCCGGAAGGCCTCGCCGACATCCCCCGGCTCCCCTACGCCCCCGGCCCGCTGCCCCGCGTCGACGCCCGCACGGTCGCCGTGACCTGGGCGGGACACGCCAGCTGGGTCCTGCGCATCGGTGGGCTCACGGTCCTCACCGACCCGGTCTGGTCCCGCCGGATCCTCGGCACCCCGGCCCGCATCACCCCCGTGGGCGTCCCCTGGGAGGCGCTGCCGCGCGTCGACGCCGTCGTCATCAGCCACAACCACTACGACCACCTGGACGCCCCCACGCTGCGCCGCCTCCCGCGCGACACCCCGGTGTTCGTCCCGGCCGGCCTGGCCCGCTGGTTCCACCGCCGCCGCTTCACCCGTGTCACGGAGCTCGACTGGTGGGAGGCGGCGGAACTGGACGGCGTCCGCTTCGACTTCGTCCCGTCCCACCACTGGTCCAAGCGCACCCTCACCGACACCTGCCGCAGCCTGTGGGGCGGCTGGGTCCTGACCGACCGGGAGGGCCGGCGCGTCTACTTCGCGGGCGACACGGGCTACGGCCACTGGTTCTCCCGCATCGGCCGCCGCTACCCCGGTATCGACCTCGCCCTCCTCCCCATCGGCGCCTACGACCCCCGCTGGTGGCTCAGCGACGTCCACTGCGACCCGGAGGAGGCGGTCCGCGCGGCCCAGGACCTGGGAGCGACCAGGATGGCCCCCATGCACTGGGCCACCTTCGTCCTCTCGGCGGAACCGGTCCTGGAACCCCTCACCCGCGTCCGCGCGGCCTGGGAGAAAACGGGCCTCCCCCGAGAAAACCTGTGGGACATGCCGGTAGGCGCTTCAAGGGTGCTGTAGGAGTCTGACATCAGGGACGCGGGGCTGTGCCGATATGCGGCTCCGCCGCGTGGGCGCGGACAACCACGAACAACCCGCACCCCGAAGACCACACAACCTCCAACGGCGCTACCGAACCCGCCGCACCACACTCGGCACCGCACTGATCACCAGCGTCAGCCCGATCGCCGCCACGACCCCCTCCCACGGCTCATCGAACAACGACCCCCCGAGAACCCCGATCAGCTGATACGTCACGGCCCAGGCCAGACAGGCCGGCAGATTCCCCCGGGAAAACCTCCGCAGCGGCCACTTCGCCAGAAGACACGCCAGCATCACCGGAATCCGCCCCGCCGGCACCAGCCGCGACAGCACCAGCACCGTCACCCCGTGCTCGGCGAGTTTCGTCTGCGCCTGCTCCAGCCGGTCCTGGGGGGCCCGCGCCCGCAGCGCCTCCAGCCAGCGCGAGCCGTTCTTCGACTTCATCCCGCGCCGCCCCAGCCAGTACAGCGCCGCATCGCCGAGGAACGCCGCCAGCGACGCCGTCACGAACACCATCGCCAGCGAGAACGGCGCCGTCTGGTGGACGGCGACCACGGCCGCCGAGCTCACCAGCGCACCCGTCGGGATCACCGGCACCAGCGCCCCGACCAGCACCAGCACGAAAAGTGTCGGATAACCGATCGCCTGCTGCGTGGACTCCGGCACGACGGACGTCGGGGTGACGGCCGACACCGCGAGCAGAGGTATCGCGGTCTGCGCCACGGGCCCGGTCGGGATCACCGCGCGACCTCGAGGCGCACGCTCTCCCCGTGCCCGAGCCGGTGCACCGTCACGCCGGGCGCGTGCCGCGCGGCGAGCCGCACGAACTCGTCACCCGGCGCGTGGAACTCGTGGGGGCGCACGGCGTCCATCCCGATCGGCCAGTACGTGCCGTAGTGCACCGGCACCGCGCTCCGCGGCGCCAGCCGCGCCAGCGCCTGGGCCGCCCGGCCCGCGTCCAGATGGCCCTCGCCCAGGTACGGCCCCCAGCCGCCCACCGGCAGCAGCGCCACCTCGACCGGCCCGACCTCCTCGGCCATGTCGTCGAACAGCCCGGTGTCCCCGGCGAAGTACGTCCGGGCCTCACCGGCGACGACGTAGCCGAGCGCGGGGGAGCGGTGCGGCCCCAACGGCAGCCGACGTCCGTCGTGCCGCGCGGGCACGGCCCGCACGACGATGTCGCCGACCGGGGTCTCGTCCCCGGGCACCACCTCGCTGACGTGCAGGTGCGCGAGCCGGCGCAGTCCCGGCACCGCCCGGCGCGCGCCCCGGGGCACGAGCAGGCGCGTGCCCGGGGCGAGCCGCATCAGCGACGGCACATGCAGGTGGTCGGCGTGCAGATGCGAGACCAGCGCGACATCCGCCTGGCGGGCGCCGGGCGGCGGCAGGTCCCCGCGCCGGCGGCGCAGGTGCGCGAGCCGGCGCGCGAACAGCGGATCGGTGAGCACGCGTACGTTCGAGTCCTCGACCGTGCAAGTGGCGTGACCCCACCAGGTGATCTCCACCGGCACTTCTTTGCCCCCTTCGCGCGACTCCCCGAAGCCTACGTGCAGGAGTAGGGTCGGCGGCGAAACCGGAGGTGAGGGGGGACACCATGGTGCCGGTCCGGGTCACGGCGATCGCGAGTCTGACGCCGCTGGAGGAACTCGACGACGATCCGTTCCTCGTCGACTCCCGCAGTCAGCACGCGATGTGCGCCCGCTGGGCCGCCGAGCGGGGCTATGTGATCAGCCGCGAGTTACTGGTCCGGGGGCTGCGTCCCGACCACTGCGCGCTGTGGGACGGCGTCCGCCCCGGCCTCGACCTGTTCGTGGCACCCAGCCGGAGAGTGCTGGAGAGCGCGCTCGCCTCCGTCGAGGAGTTCACCGCGGAGTGCGCGCGGCGCGGGGTACGCGTCGAGACGGTCGGACACGCGGAGCCGGCGTACGACGCGGCGATGAAGGCGTGCGTGCACCGCAGGCTGTCGATGCCGACCGCCGGCTACGACGGGCGCTGACGCGAGGGTCCCGGGGACATCAGGCGTCCGCGGAGCGTTGTGGCACTGTGGGTGAGGGCCCGTGGTCGCGACGGGCCGGGACGTGAGGTGGCTGGGCGTTGCGGGGCGTGCGGTGGCGGCGGGTCGCCAGTCAGGTGGGGCGGAGCGTCGCCGTGTGGGCGGTCTCCACCCTCACCATGCTCGTGCTCGCCGGGATCCTGCCCGACTTCCGGCTCCGCTCGGCCGACGGCGACAGCGCGACCGACATCGCCGTCAAGGCGGCCTTCGGCGCCGGCGCCTTCGGTCTGCTGTCGGCCGTGGTCTGGCCGCTGCTCGTCCGGCTCCTGCTCCTCGTACCGGCGCTCGTGCTCGGGCTGCTGGTGTTCTTCCTCAACGGCGCGCTGCTGCTGCTCGCCCTGCGCCTCGACCCAGGGGAGCGCGGCACCGCCGCCCCGGAGACCGCCGTCGTGGTCGCCGCCGTGATGTCCGCCGTGGCGTCCGCCACCGGTGCCGCCCTGGCCGTGCGCGACGACGACGCCTACCGCCGCAGGCTGTACCGCCTCTCGGACCGCCGCCGCAGGTCCGGACCGCCCAGCCCGTCCACCCCCGGCACGGTCTTCCTGCAACTCGACGGCGTCGGCCACGACGTCCTGCTGGACGCGGTCGCCAAGGGCCTGATGCCCACCGTCGCCCGCTGGCTCGGCATCGGCGACGGCGCCCGCCCCACCCACCGGCTCACCCCCTGGCGCACCGACTGGTCCAGCCAGACCGGCGCCAGCCAGCTCGGCATCCTGCACGGCAGCAACCACGACGTCCCCGCGTTCCGCTGGTACGAGAAGGACACCCGCGAGGTCGTCGTGTGCAACCGCCCGAGCAGCGCCGCCGAACTCCAGCGCCGCGCCGTCGGCTACGCGGGGCACGGCGGTCTGCTCGCCGTCGACGGCGCGAGCCGCGGCAACCTGTTCAGCGGCGGCGCCGAGCAGCAGGCCCTCGTGCTGTCCGTCGCCGCCCGCCGCAGCCGGGAGAACCGCTCCCGCGCGGGCTACTTCGCCTACTTCTCCGACCCGGCCAACGCGGTGCGCACGGCCCTGTCCTTCGTCGCCGAGGTGGGCCGGGAGATCGGCCAGTCCACCCGGACCCGCCTCGGCAAGCAACGCCCGCGCGTCTCCCGCGGCGGCCTCTACCCGCTCGTGAGGGCCTTCGCGACCGTCGTCGAGCGGGACGTCGTCGTGGCCGCCGTGACGGGCGACATGCTCGCCGGCCGCACCGCCGTCTACGCCGACCTCGTGGCCTACGACGAGGTCGCCCACCACTCCGGCCCGGCCAGCCGCGACGCGCAGAAGGTCCTCGAACGCCTCGACCGCTCCCTCGCTCTGATCGAGAACGTCGCCGAGCACGCCCCGCGCCCGTACCGGATCGTCGTGCTGTCCGACCACGGCCAGAGCCCCGGCGAGACCTTCCGCTCCCGCTACGGCCTCACCCTCGGCGACCTGGTGCGGGCCGGCTGCGGACTGCCCGTACCGCGCCGCGCGGAGCGCACCCGCAGCGGGACGGAGGCCCGCGCCGCCGTCCGCGCCGCCCTGCGCATCCCTGTCGAGGAGCACGGCGAGGAGCACCGCCCCACGCGCCGCTCGGAGCCGATCGTGCTGGCCTCCGGCAACCTCGGACTGGTCTCCTTCCCGGACGTCACGCACCGCATGAGCAAGGAGGAGATCGACGCCCGCCACCCCGCGCTGCTGCCGACCCTCGCCAACCACCCCGGCATCGGCTTCCTGCTGGTCCGCAGCGACGAGCACGGCGGGGTCGTCCTCGGCGCGTACGGCGCCGAGATACCGCTGGCCGACCTCGACGACAACCCGGGCCCGCTCGCCCCGTTCGGCCCGGGCGCCGCCGACGCGGTACGCCGCACCCACTCCTTCCCGCACACCGCCGACATCATGGTCAACTCCTTCCACGACCCGGCCGACGGCGAAGTCCTCGCCTTCGAGGAGCAGATCGGCTCCCACGGCGGCCTCGGCGGCGAACAGGGCAAACCCTTCCTGCTGTCGCCGCTCGGCTTCTCCGCGCCGGTCGGCGAGGGGGAGGAACTCGTCGGCGCCGAACACGTCCACCGCGTCCTGCGCCGCTGGATGCGCGAGTCGGACGGCCCCCAGGTGCCACTGGAGAGCAGCGAGGAGCGCGCCGCCTGACTGCCGCAGCCTGATCCGGCAGGGGGTGCGGCTGCCGTTGAAGCGCCAGAGGGCCGGTCTTCCGCGTGAGTTGAACCGGAGTGTGATCGGATGGGGACCAGGAACCCGGTCGCGGTTCCGGATACTCATAGAAAGGATGCGTCATGGCAGCCACGCGCTCCGCACACACCGTGTGGGAAGGCAACCTGTTCAAGGGCAACGGCGTCGTCACCTTCGACTCCTCCGGCATCCTCGCCGAGCAGCCGGTCAGCTGGGCGGCCCGCACCGAGGAGCCGGGCGGGAAGACCAGCCCGGAGGAGCTGATCGCCGCCGCCCACTCCAGCTGCTTCTCGATGGCCTTCTCCAACATCCTCGACAAGGCCGGCACCCCGCCGACGAAGCTGGTGACCTCCGCCGACGTCACCTTCCAGCCCGGCGAGGGCATCACCGGCATCCACCTCACCGTCGAGGGCACCGTCCCCGGCATGGACGAGGCGGCCTTCCTCGCCGCCGCCGAGGAGGCCAAGGTCGGCTGCCCGGTCAGCCAGGCCCTCAAGGCCACGCCCATCACCCTGACCGCCAAGCTCGCCTGACCTGCCCCGCCCACGTCGCGCGGGCCCGCCCACCCGGGCCGGCCCGCGCGACGTCGTCGGTTCGCCGACCGCGCCCGGGGTATGAACCAGACGCTCTGCCGCCGACGGTCCGGAAGGAAAGCGATGCTGCCGGCAACGTCCACCAGCGCGACGGCGCTCGACTCCGCCACCCGTGACCGGACCCGCGTCCTGCTGCTCTTCAGCCTCTCCGGCCGGCTCCGCCCCCCGAACACCGCCCTCGGCGCCCTCGTCGACCGCTACGACTTCGGCCGTTTCGCCTCCCATCTGATGACCAGCCAGGACGTCCTGCCCGTCCCGGTGCTGGACGAACAGGTCGCGCCACGCCGGCTGCGGCTGCCGCACGGTGACCACGGCCTGGGCCTCGCGTCGCTGCGGATCCTCGTCGTCACCACCCCGCGCGGCGACGCCACCCTCGTCGTGGACTGCGCCTTCGCGGGCGAGACCACGGCCGGCGACCTCGCCGCCTGGCTGGCCACCACCTGCTTCGACCGGGAGCGGATCGAACTCGACGACCGCCCGCTCCTGCAGGCGCTGACCGGACAGCTCGGCGGCCGGCCGCTCGCCCTCGGCCAGAACGTGCACCAACTGGTCTTCCCCGGCGGCCGGTTACAGCGCGAGCTGCTCAGCGCCGACGAGGCCCGCAAGGCGATCCTGCTGAACGAGATCGTCTACCGCGGCCGGATGCCGTGGAACCCCGCCACGCCCTACGACGCGAGCCTCGCGCCGCACCTCAGGAACCACGGCGTCACCCTGTCCGCCCTCGGCCGGGGCGTCTCCGTGCAGGCCGGCTGGGCCCCGCACGTGGAGAACGGCCTGATGCTCGTCGCCATCGGCATGATCTCCGCCCTGGCCGCGCTCCAGCGCACCCGGCTCGCCGCCTTCGCGACGATGAAGGCCAACGAGCAGGCCCTGGCCGACTCGCCCACCGAGATCCGCTCCCTGATCTCCCGCCTCTCCGCGGGCGTCAACGAACTCCAGCTGGACCTCGCCTTCGGCGTCGAGGCCTACGTCGACAGCCTGCTGATCCCCGAGATGGTCACGGAGGCGTTCCAGTCCTCGCTGCGCGACGCACTCGGCATCCGCGACAGCCTGGAGAACTCGGCCCGCATGGTCGAGCGCCTGACCTCGGTGATCAGCGCCCGCTCCGCCGCCCTGGACGCCGAGCTCGCCGAGCGCGACGACCGCCGGGACCGCACCGTCTCCGGCCTGGTCGCCGCCGCCACGCTGATCGCCCTGCCGCCCACCCTGCTGCTGGCCTTCTTCGGCGTGAACGGCACGAACGTCGACGAGCACCGCTCCATCCTCGACCTGCGCGCCTACGCCCCGGCCTACGCGCTGGCCTGGCTCCCCTTCGTGCTCCTGGTCCTGATCGGCTACGTCCTGCTCAGACGGATCAGCACCCGCTCCGGCTCGCTGCTGCCGGCCTCCGACGAGGACGCCGTACCCGTCCCGCCTCCCCGCTCGCCCTCCGGGAGCCGACGACCATGACGCCACGCCCCGCCGTCTCAGCCCACCGGGGCGGCTCCGAGCGCGCCGGACCCGCCACCTGGGAGGCGTACGAGGACGCGCTGGAGTCCGGCGCGGAGTACGCCGAGTTCGACATCCGCCGCACGAGGGACGGGGTCCTCGTCGTCTACCACGACCCCCGGGTCGGGCCCGCCGGGCCGCCGCTGGCCGCGCTCACGCACGCCGAGCTGAGCGAGCGGGCCGGCTACGACGTGCCGGTGGCGGACGAGGTGATGGCGCTGATCGCCGGGAGGCTCGTGGCGCACCTGGACCTGAAGGAGACCGGCTACGAGCGGGAGGTGATCGACCGGGCGGTGGCCCTGCTCGGCGTGGACGGGCTCGTCGTGACGTCGCTGGAGGACTGCTCCGTGGCCGCCGTCGCGCAGGCCTTCCCCGGGGTGCGTACCGCGCTGTCCCTGGGGCGCGACCGCAGGGAGCTGGCCCTGGCCCGGCTGCCCGGGACCCGGCTGAGCGAGCTGTTCCCGGCCCGCCGCATCCAGGCCTGCGGGGCCGGCGGCGTCGCCGTGCACCAGCGACTGGCCAGGACCACTGTGCTGCGCGAGGCGACCCGCCGCGGCCTGTTCACCATGGTGTGGACGGTCAACGACGACACCCTGATGCGCGCCTTCCTCGCCCACCCGCGCGTGGACGTGCTCGTCACCGACCGGCCCCGGCGGGCCGTGGCGCTCCGCGGGCCGGTCACCCCTTCGCGCCATTGACAACAGCGCACTCAAGTTTTGTGCTGGAAAGTGAGAGTGCCCTGGCGGAAGGGGACAGCGATGGGACGTGCGGTCGGGATCGACCTCGGAACCACGAACTCGGTGGTCGCCGTGCTGGAAGGCGGCGAGCCCACCGTCATCGCCAACGCGGAGGGGGCCAGGACCACACCCTCGGTCGTGGCGTTCGCCAAGAACGGCGAGGTGCTGGTCGGGGAGGTGGCCAAGCGGCAGGCCGTGACGAACGTGGACCGCACCGCCCGCTCGGTCAAGCGCCACATGGGTGACGCGCACTGGCGCTTCCCCGGCCAGGGCGACATCGACGGCACCCGCTACCGGGCGCAGGAGCTGTCCGCGCGGGTGCTGCAGAAACTGAAGCGGGACGCGGAGTCCTACCTCGGCGAGGACGTCACCGACGCGGTGATCACCGTCCCGGCCTACTTCGACGACTCCCAGCGGCAGGCCACCAAGGAGGCCGGGGAGATCGCGGGCCTGAAGGTGCTGCGGATCATCAACGAGCCGACGGCCGCCGCCCTCGCCTACGGCCTGGACAAGGAGAACGACCAGACCGTCCTCGTCTTCGACCTCGGCGGCGGCACCTTCGACGTGTCGCTGCTGGAGATGGGCGAGGGCGTCATCGAGGTGAAGGCCACCAACGGCGACACCCACCTCGGCGGCGACGACTGGGACCAGCGGATCGTCGAGTACCTGGTCAAGCGCTTCAAGGGCCAGTACGGCGTCGACCTCGCGGGCGACAAGATGGCCGTGCAGCGGCTGCGCGAGGGCGCCGAGAAGGCCAAGATCGAGCTGTCCAGCTCCACCGAGACGACGATCAACCTGCCCTACATCACGGCCTCGTCCGAGGGGCCGCTGCACCTCGACGAGAAGCTGACCCGGGCCCAGTTCCAGGAGCTCACCGCGGACCTGCTCGACCGCTGCAAGGCGCCCTTCCACCAGGCCGTCCAGGATGCCGGTGTGAAGCTCTCCGCGATCAATCACGTCATCCTCGTCGGCGGTTCCACGCGCATGCCCGCCGTCACCGAACTGGTCAAGGAACTCACCGGAAAGGAGCCGCACAAGGGCGTCAACCCCGACGAGGTCGTGGCGCTCGGCGCCGCGCTCCAGGCGGGTGTCCTCCGCGGCGACGTCAAGGACGTACTGCTGCTCGACGTCACCCCGCTGTCCCTCGGCATCGAGACCAAGGGCGGCATCATGACGAAGCTCATCGAACGCAACACGACCATTCCCACCCGGCGTTCGGAGATCTTCACCACCGCCGCCGACAACCAGCCATCGGTCGGCATCCAGGTCTACCAGGGCGAACGGGAGATCGCCGCGTACAACAAGAAGCTCGGCGTCTTCGACCTGACGGGCCTGCCGCCGGCACCGCGCGGCGTGCCGCAGATCGAGGTGGCCTTCGACATCGACGCCAACGGCATCATGCACGTCTCCGCCAAGGACCTGGCGACCGGCCGCGAGCAGAAGATGACCGTCACGGGCGGCTCCGCCCTGCCCAAGGACGACATCGACCGCATGATGCGCGAGGCCGAGCAGTACGCGGAGGAGGACCGCAAACGCCGCGAGGCCGCCGAGACCCGCAACCAGGCCGAGCAACTCGTCTACCAGACCGAGAAGTTCCTCCGCGACAACGGCGACAAGATCCCCGCCGACACGAAGACAGAGGTCGAGTCCGCCATCACCGAAGTGAAGGAACAACTGGAGAGGCAGGCGGACACCGCCGCCCTGCGCGCGGGCGTGGAGAAGCTCGCCTCGGTCAGCCAGCGGATGGGCCAGGCGATGTACGCGCAGGCCCAGCAGACCCCCACCGAGGAGCCCCCCGGCACCCCGCGGGACGAGGAGGGCGTCGTCGACGCGGAGATCGTCGACGAGGAGAAGGACCAGGGAGACCGCAAGGGCGGGGCGGCCTAACTTCCCGCCGGGCTTTCCGCGGGCGGCAGCGTCGCGTGCACGGCGTCGACGACGGAGGCGTAGGGAGTGCCGGAGTCGGCCAGTCCGGAGCGGAGTCGCTCCAGTCCGGCCCGGTGCTCCGTGAGCAGGACGGTGTCGCCGGTACGTGCCGTGAACTCCAGTACCGCGGGCAGGAAGTCGGGCAGCTCCCCACCGGTGAGCTCCAGTCCGTGGGAGCTGTACAGCTCCTGGAAGCGGGCCGGCGAGATCCCGCGCCAGCGGCTCAGGTACAGGCTGTGACCGTCCGCGCTCTCGAAGACCTGGAGGTAGTGGGCGGCCAGCTCCCGTGGCTCGGTGACGGCCGCGTGATCGGCGAACTCCCTCAGCTGCGGGGCGGCTTCGCGCAGCAGCGGCAGCCGGGCCCGGAACTCGTCGCCGGGATACGTCAGGCACAGCGCGGCCGCCTGGTACAGCAGCTCGAAGCCGGGCATCTGACCTCCTTGGCGTGCGCTCTTCGCCCCGCCCCGTGCAGACGACGCTAGGGGCGGGCGGGGGAGCGCACCCGTCGGCGGCGCCCGTACGGGTCAAGCCCGCGCGCGAGGGGCCTCGCTCAGTAGGTCTCGCGGTACTCCCGCAGCAGCCTCTCGGTGCGCTGCGTCGAGGCGGCGCCCGCGGTCATGTGGTCGAGGACCTCCAGGTGCGCGGAGACCTCCTTGCGGGAGTCGAGGTAGAGCGCGCCGGTCAGGTACTCGGTGAAGACCATGTCGGGCAGTTCGGGCTCGGCGAAGCGGAACAGGGAGAACGGCGCGTACGTGCCCGGGTGCGGGCCGTCCTTGAACTCGGCGATCTGCAGCGTGACGCGGTCCCGCTCGGAGTACTCCAGCAGCTTGTCCAGCTGGTCCCGCATCACCTGGCCGTCGACGCTCACCGGCCGCCGCAGCACCGTCTCGTCCATGATCACCCACAGGTGCGGCGGGTTCGGGCGATCCAGCAGCCGCTGCCGCTCCATGCGCAGCGAGACGTGCCGCTCCACGGCCTGAGGCCCGGAGTTCCCGATGGTGCCGGCCTGCAGCACCGCACGCGCGTACCCCTCGGTCTGCAGGAGCCCCGGCACGAAGTGCGGCTCGTAGGACCGGATGATCCGGGCGGCGCCCTCCAGACTCACGTACAGGCTGAACCACTCGGGCAGCACGTCGTGGAACCGCTGCCACCAGCCCGGCCGGTTCGCCTCCTCGGCGAGTTCGACGAACGCGGTCACCTCGTCCTCGGCGACGCCGTACGCCGTCAGCAGGATCTGCACGTAGGGGATCTTGAGCGCGACGTCGGCGGTCTCCATCCGCCGGACCGTCGCGGGGGCGACGCGCAGCACCCGGGCGGCCTCGTCACGACTGAGGCCCGCCGCCTCGCGCAGCTCCTGCAGCCTCTTGCCCAGCACCACCTGGCCCACGGTCGGTGCGGCCCGCCGTTCACTCACGCCACGCCTCCCCAACGTGCCCCAGCCTGTGATCAGTCTGTCACGTTCCGACGGCAGTCTCACAGGGCCGCGGGCGAGAAGATCGCGGGAATCGGACGGGGCGCCGGGGCATTACCCCGCGGGTAATCGACCGGGCGCGCCCGGGACGGGATCGTGAACGCACCGGGTTCCGGGCCGGCGCACTCCGGCCCGGGACCCGGTACCCGCTGCCGCACCACGACACGACGGAGAGTGATGCACCATGTCCGCGACCCCGCTCGCCACGCTCGCCCGGACCAGCGCGCCGCAGTCGATGCTGCGCCGCTTCCTCGCCCTGGACGCGGCGGTGACCGGCACCAACGCGCTCGCCTACCTCGCGTTCTCCGGCCCGCTCGGCCGTTTCCTCGGCGTGGACCCCACGCTGCTGCTCGCCCTGGGCGCGTTCCTCACCGCCTACGCGGCGGGCGTGGGCCTGCTGGCCTCCCGCCGGCGGCCGCCGGCGCTCGGCGTGCGGGCCGTCGTGGAGGCCAACCTCGCCTGGACGGCGGTGAGCCTCGTGGCCCTGGCGCTGTGGCTCACGCCGAGCACGGCGGGCGCCGTGTGGACGGTGCTCCAGTCCCTCGTCGTGGCCGCGTTCGCCGCCCTCCAGTACACGGCGCTGAGGGCCCGTCAGGACAGGAGCGACTGAAGGTACTTGACCGTCGCCGGGTCGGCCGGGAGCAGCGTCTCGATGGCCAGCTCGGCGACGGTCACGTCCATCGGGGTGTTGAACGTGGAGATCGAGGAGATGAACGACAGCGTCCGCCCCTCGTGCTCGATCCGCAGCGGCAGCGCGAAGTACGGCACCGGCTCCGCCGGCTCCTCCACCGGATCCGCGTCGGGCACCGGATACGACGCCACCTCCTCGTACAGCGCCCGCAGCGGCTCGGAGCGGTGCAGCGCGATCTGCCGCTCCATCTGCTCCAGCAGGTGCCCGCGCCAGGCGCGCAGGTTGCGGATGCGCGGCGCCAGGCCCCGCGGGTGCAGGGCGAGCCGCATCGCGTTCAGCGGCGGTTCGAGCAGCGACTCGTCCACGCCGTCGACCAGCGCCATGATCCCCCGGTTGGCCGCCACGACGTCGTACACCGCGTCCACCACCAGCGCCGGATACGGCTCGTAGCCCCCGATCAGCCGTTCGATGCCCTCGCGCAGCGCGCCCAGCGCCGGGTCGTCCAGCGGCGTCTCGGGGTAACGCGGGGCGTAACCGGCCGCCAGCAGCAGCGCGTTGCGCTCCCGCATGGGGACGTCCAGGTGCTCGGCCAGCCGCAGCACCATCTCCTCGCTCGGCCGGGAGCGGCCCGTCTCGATGAAGCTGATGTGCCGGGCGGAGGAGTCCGCGCGCAGCGCCAGCTCCAGCTGGCTGACCCGGCGCTGTTCCCGCCAGGCCCGCAGCAGCGGCCCCACGCCCTGGTCGGTGGTGGACGGATGAGTGGTCATGCCGGGACCGTAGTCGAGAACCGGTCGCGCCGGACAGGTGCACCGCTGTGACCAGGGCCCCTGACGTCCCGCTGTGGCAGGCTGAGAAGGGAGAAGAGGTCTCCCGTGTCAGGGAAGGAGCGCTGCCCATGCCCGTCGAACCGCTGTCGCAGAAGGAGGTCGAGGACCGGCTGGCCGAGCTGCCGGGCTGGTCGCTCGACGGGGACCGCCTCACCCGCTCCTACCGGCTCGGATCGCACTTCGCGGCGACGGCGATGGTCGTGCACATCGCCCAGGTCCAGGAGGAGCTCGACCACCACTCCGACCTCACGCTCGGCTACAACACGGTGTCCCTGTCCGTGCACACGCACAGTGCGGGCGGCGCCGTCACCGAGAAGGACATCGAGCTCGCCCGCAGGGTGGAGGACCTGGCCCCCGGGCACGGGGCACACTGACCGGGTGCTCGACTACGACAAGGAAGCGGAGCGGTACGACGCCTCGCGCGGCGGTGAGCCCAGGGCGGCCGCCGCCGCGAACGCGGTGCTGAGCCTCGTGCCGCCGGACACGCGCAGCCTGCTCGACGTCGCCTGCGGCACCGGCATCGTGACCCGTCGGCTCGCGGCCGCGCGCGAGGGCATGCGGGTGACCGGCGTGGACCTCTCCCCGGCGATGGCCCGGCAGGCCACCGCCCGGCTGCCGGGTGCCGTGGTGCTCGCCGACAGCCGCCGGCTGCCCTTCCGGGACGGTGAGTTCGACGCCGTGTCCAGCGTGTGGCTGCTGCACCTGGCCGCCGGGCCCGCCGACGTCCGGACCATCGTCGGCGAGTGTGCCCGGGTGCTGCGGCCCGGCGGTGTCTGGGTCACCACGGTCGACAAGGCCGCCTCCCACAACGTGGGCAGTGACATCGATGTCGTCCTGTCCTCCCGCCCGCCCAGCCCGGTCCGGGACGCGGCGGCGGACGTCGAGACCCACGCCGCCGCCCACGGCCTGGTCCCGGCCGGGCAGGCACGCTTCCGCGGCCACGGTCAGGGCCGCAGCCCGCGCCGCACGGTCGCCGACCTGCGCAGAGGCTGGTTCGTCACCCTGCCGCCCGGCCACCCGCTCGCCGACGGCTTCGCCACCCGTCTGGCGGAACTCCCCGACCAGGACAGACCCCGCCCCGACCCGTACTTCACGCTCCGGGCGTTCCGGAAGCCGTGAGGGGCTGAAGTACGGCAACTCCCGCGCCCCCGGCGGCGACTGAGAGGCGGAACCCGCCCGTCCTTTCAGGAGGTCCGTCCCGTGAAGCACCCGCACAGGCACCGCAGACGCCGCCTGCTCCTGCCCGTCGCCGCCGTCACGGCGGCGCTCACCGGCGCCGGCCTGACCACGTTCGCCACCGGCGACACCGCCGAGGCGGCCACCGCCCGCCAGGTCGAGAAGCTGGACCGGGGCGTGGTCAGCGTCCACACCGGCAGCGGCAACCTGGTCAGCTGGCGCTGGCTGGGCACCGACCCGAACGACGTGTCGTTCAACGTGTACCGGGCCGGTACGAAGGTCAACGCGACCCCGGTCACCGGCTCCACGAACTACTTCCACTCCGGCGCCCCCTCGCACGCCGACTACACCGTCCGCGCGATCGTGAACGGCGTGGAGCAGGGGGACTCCGTTCACGCGATCCAGTTCCGCACCGGCTACAAGGACGTCCCGATCTCCCCGCCCGCGGGCGGCACGGCCCCGGGCAACTCGGCGTACACCTACGAGGCCAACGACGCCTCCCTGGGTGACCTGGACGGTGACGGTGCCCTGGACATCGTCCTGAAGTGGCAGCCGACCAACGCCAAGGACAACTCCCAGTCCGGCTACACCGGCAACACCATCGTCGACGGCATCAAGCTGGACGGCACCCGGCTGTGGCGTATCGACCTGGGGCGCAACATCCGCTCCGGGGCGCACTACACGCAGTTCCAGGTGTACGACTACGACGGCGACGGCAAGGCCGAAGTCGCCATGAAGACCGCCGACGGCACCCGCGACGGCACCGGCGCGGTCATCGGCGGTTCCTCGGCCGACCACCGCAACTCCAGCGGCTATGTGCTCTCCGGCCCCGAGTACCTGACGATGTTCAACGGGCAGACGGGCAAGGCGATGCAGAGCGTCGACTACGTCCCGGGCCGCGGCACCGTCTCCTCCTGGGGCGACAACTACGGCAACCGCGTGGACCGCTTCCTCGCGGGCACGGCCTACCTCGACGGCTCCCGCCCCTCCCTGATCATGGCGCGCGGCTACTACACCCGTACCGTCATCGCCGCCTGGGACTGGCGAGGCGGTCAGTTCACCCGCCGCTGGACGTTCGACACCAACTCCTCGACCAACAGCGGCAAGGGCTACGACGGTCAGGGCAACCACAGCCTGTCCGTCGCGGACGTCGACGCCGACGGCAAGGACGAGATCGTCTACGGCGCGATGACGGTCGACGACAACGGCAACGGCCTGTGGACGACCAGGCTGGGCCACGGCGACGCCGGACACGTGGGGGACCTCAACCCCTCCCGCGCGGGCCTGGAGTACTTCAAGGTCTCCGAGAACTCCGGCTCACCCGGCTCCTGGATGGCCGACGCCCGCACCGGCCAGATCCTGTGGCAGACGGCCTCCGGCTCCGACAACGGCCGCGGTGTCGCCGCCGACGTCTACGCCGGCAGCCCGGGCGCCGAGGCCTGGTCCGCCACCGACACCACCCTGCGCTCGGCGACCGGCGCCTCGCTCGGCCGGGAGCCGTCCAGCGTCAACTTCCTGTCCTGGTGGGACGGCGACCCGGTCCGCGAACTCCTCGACGGCACCCGCATCGACAAGTACGGCACCTCGGGCGACACCCGCCTGCTGACCGGATCCGGCGTCTCCTCCAACAACGGCACGAAGTCCACGCCCGTCCTGTCCGGTGACATCCTCGGCGACTGGCGCGAGGAGGTCGTCTGGCGCACCAGCGACAACACGGCGCTGCGCATCTACTCGACCCCGCACGAGACCAGCACGAAGATCACGACCCTGCTCCACGACACGCAGTACCGCACGGCCCTGGCCTGGCAGAACACGGCGTACAACCAGCCCCCGCACCCGAGCTTCTTCATCGGCAACGCGATGCCGACGGCTCCGAGGCCGACGGTCCACACCCCCTGAGAAAGCCGAGAGGGCGTATGCCGTCTCCGGCATACGCCCTCGTCGGGCACGGTCAGGCCACCGTGCAGCTCTGGTCACCCAGCTTGAACGCCGTCGGCTTCGTGTTCGTCCCCGACGAGTTCGCCGTGAAGCCGAAGCTCACGGTCGAGCCCGCCGCCACGTTGCCGTTCCAGCCGACGTTCTTCGCCGTCACCGCCGAACCCGACTGCGCGGCCTCGGCGTTCCACGCCTGGGTCAGCTTCTGGCCGTCGCTGAAGGACCAGCCGAGTGACCAGCCGCTCCAGGCGCCGGTGCCGGTGTTGGTGAGCTGCACGTCCGCCTGGAAGCCGCCCGACCACTGGCTGGTGACCTTGTACGTCACCTTGCAGGCACCGGCGGGGTCGGGGCCGGGCCCGGGGCCCGTGGTGCCGCCGTCGGAGCTGTCGCCGTAGATGACGCCACGGCCGTTGGTCGCCACGTACACCCTGCCGTACACCCTCGGGTCACCGGTGATGGCCGCGCCCGTCCAGCCCCACTGGTGGGCGTCGTCGTTGATGCGGGTCCAGTTCGCGCCCTTGTCCGTGGAGCGGAAGATGCCGCGCACGCCGCCGATCTTCGCGCTGGTGTAGAGCGTCTGGTAGGAGGCGCCGGGGGCCGCCTTGCCGAAGCCGATGGTGTCGGCCTGTTCGACGTTCGGCAGCTTCGTGAAGCTCGTGCCGCCGTCCGCCGAGTGCCACAGGCCGTACGCCCCGTCGCTCGCGCCGCCCGCCAGCCACACGTCGCCCTTACCGCCGGGCAGCGCCTTGAAGCGGACGCTGTCACCGCTGGGCAGCCCCGTCGCCGGTGACTCCTTGAACGTCGCCCCACCGTCCGTACTGACGTAGAACTTCCCCGACTTGAAGCCGTAGAAGGTCTTCGGGTCGACACGGTCCGACTCGACGATCGCCCCGGTGGGGATCCCGCCGGACGCCTGCCACGACGTGCCGAAGCCCGTCGTGTGGTGCACGCCGGCGCCCTCAGGGCTCCACACGAACCGGCTGCCGTCGGCCGCCGCCGCGACCGTGCCGCCGCCGCTCACACCCGAGGGGTCGGTCCCCGCGAACCAGTTGGCGCCGTTGTCCGTCGAGAACGAGATGTGCGGCCCCGAGTCGAGGTTGCCGACCCGGACGACCGTGTTCGGGTTCGACTCGGCGAAGTCCAGGCTCGTGGTCGTCGTGAAGTTCGGCTGGGTGAACATCATCGACGGGACCTTCGTCAGATCCGTGTGCCGGAAGCCGCCGATGTCACCCAGCGCGCTCAGCAGCGGCGCGCCCGACGGCGGTGACGCCAGGTCGTTGACCGCCGTCTCCTCCAGCCCCTGCACCATCGGCTTGACGGCGAACTTGCTTCCGCTGTCCCAGTTGGTGAGGTTCTCGGTGCCGTAGATCGTCGCGCCCGTCCCGTACATCATGCGGTTCGAGTTGAACGGGTCGATCTCCAGGGCTTCCGTCATCCACCCCAGCTTCGGCGTCTGCTCCGGCGGCTGCGGGTTGGCGCCCCAGGTCAGCCATGGCGAGGACGAGAGATCCATCGTGTAGCGGTTCTCGCGGTTCGGGTACGACGAGTAGTCCCAGGCCTTGGTCCAGGTGGCGCCGCTGTCCGTGGAGCGGAAGATCTGCGTGTCCGGCCACCAGGCGCTGTACGCGGTCGCCATCACCGTGCCCGGCTTCTGCCGGTCCACCGTCAGCCCGCTGAAGCCGTAGAAGGTATCGGCCTCCGCCACCGGGCTGATGTCCTTCCAGGTCCCGGTCCCGGTCGCGTACCGCCACAGCTGCCCCTTGCCGCCGTCGTACGGTCCGCCCTTGTCGCTGTAGGCGAGGTACAGATGGCCGTTCTTCGCGTCCAGCACGCCCTTGTGGGCGAGGTAGCCGGTGGGCTGCCCGGCCAGCCGCTGCCAGGTCGCGCCCGCGTCCGTCGAGCGGTACACCGCGTTGTCCTTGTCGGCGACCCCCACGTAGATCGTCTTCGTGGCGCTGCCCGACGTGCCCGTGGACTCGTCGAAGGTGACCCAGACGATGCCCTGGTTGTCGGAGGCGTAGCCGCTGGTGTCGCTCGGGTCCTGCGCGTAGTTGCCGACGTTGGGGAAGTTGGCCACCTGCGACCAGGTCACGCCCGAGTCCGTCGACCGCCACAGCCCCTTGCCGCTCGGCGCGCCCAGGTACAGCACGCTGTTCCGGTTCGGGTCGACGGCCAGCCGCTCGCCCATGCCCCGCCCCGGCATGTTGCCGCCCAGCTTGAACGGCAGATTCGCCTTCTGCCAGCTCGCCCCCCGGTTGGAGGAGCGCATGACCGCACCGTTCTTGGGATCCCAGCTGTTGGTGTACGTCCCGACCGCCGCGTACACCTTGTCGGGATCGACGGAGTCGGAGGCGATGCTGACGACCCCCGTGTGCCCCCAGTCGTCCCACCCGACGGAGTCCAGCAGCGGCGTCCAGGTCTTCGACGCCTCCTGCCACCGATAGGCACCGCCGATGTCGGTCCGGGCGTACGCGAGGTTCTTCTCGGTCCGGTTGAAGACGATCCCGGGGACAAAACCGCCCCCGTCGATCCGTGCGTTCTTCCAGGAGTACGTATCGGCGGCGATCTTCGTCGACGGCGGATCGGCGGCCAGGGCGACAGGAGCGCCCGACAACAGCCCGGCCGCCAACGCGAGCACGGCCGTGAGTATGCGGGTTCTTCGCACGGTGGGGTTCCTTCCGTGGGAGGGGGAACGTGCGAGAGCCGGGCGGCCCCCAGTGCGGGTGGGGACCGCCCGGCCGGTCGGCCCCGTCGTCAGGTGACGGGACCTCGAACGCAGAGCTTCGGACGCTGCTCAGGGGCGAGGGGAACTGCGCGACCAGCCACATACGGCCCGCAGACAACAACCGCCCAACCCGCGGAGCGCCCGGCGGGGGCTATTCGAGAAGCTCCGCGTACGAGCCCATGGCCAGGGCGATATCCGCCTGAGCCCAGAACCGGTGATACGTGAACGACGGCACCGCACCGCCCGCGAGATAACTCTCGATCTTCGACCAGGCGGGGTCGTCCTCGTAGAAGGACCGGATCGAGTCGAACGTCGACGACGAGTTGATCGCGTCACCGTTCGGCATCGTGCCCGTCCAGCCACTCGGGATCGACACCGGGTCGTCGAACCGGTTGTAGTCCGCGCGGTTCTCCGGGACGGCGACCCCGATGTCGTCCTGGTGGTTCGCCCACATCCCGTCCAGCAGCTTCTTCGCCGCCGCCGCGGCCTCCGTGTCACCGGAGCGGTCGGCGTAGTACGTCAGGGTCTTGGCGTACGAGGCCGCCACACCGACGTCGTTGGTGTAGTCGGCGACGGTGACGTGCAGCCCGCTGTTGGAGCCGGGGCTGGAGGCGTTCCAGGTGTCGGGCTGGCCCGACCACTGGAGCGTCGACGGGATGCGGAACGTGCCGTCCGGGTTGAACGTGGTCTTGGACAACGCCCAGTCGACCCACTTGTCGAGGACCGTCTTGGCCTGCGCGTTCCCCGTCTGCTGGTACAGCTCGGCGACCCGCTCCATGGACCACGCCTGGAAGCCGAACCACTGGTTGGACGGCGGGTCGTGGTAGACCGGCTTCTCGTCGTAGTACATGCCGTAGAACGTCGACTTCCCGGCGGGCGGGGTCGCGTACCGGCCCGCCCAGCTGTTGGTCGCGCCGCCGGCGATGGCACCCTCGTCGGACTGCAGCCAGCGGTAGAACTCCAGCTGCCGGTCCATGGACTTGGCCCAGTCCGCCGCGCCCGTCGCCGACTTGGGCTTCAGCGGAGCGTAGCTGCTCAGCGCGTACGCGGCGAGCGGGTTCTGGTAGCCGCCGTGGGCGTGGCTGGAGCCGATCCGCCAGGCCCAGCCGGCCGAGGTGTCGGTGGCGCCGCCCCAGGCGTAGTACCAGGACATCAGGTACATCGAGGCGTCCTTGCCGGTGCCCGCCGGGCAGGCCGAGGGGCCGACGCAGTTGCCGATCTTCTTGAAGTACTTGTCGAACATGGAGTAGCGCAGGTAGTCGCCCATCTTGGCCGCCTTGGCGACGGTCCCGGAGACCTGCCCGCCCTTGCCCTGCTCCTTCGCCCACAGGTCCGCCCAGTAGGCGGCCTGCACGGCGCGCGCGTCGGCGTCCGGCGCGTTGGTGAACTTCCACTGCTTGGCGTAGGAGGCGTCACCGGTGAACAGGTCCAGATAGCCGTTCTTGCCGCCGTACTTGAAGGCGTCACAGGTCGGCTGCGGCACCGTCTCCCACACCGACTCCTGCGGGCCGCGCTGGAAGGTGTTGATGTACGACGGGCCGGTGTCCGACGGCCCCGCCTCACACTTGCCGGGCGAGTTGCCGTAGCCGTAGACGTTGTCGACGTCCTGGAGCCAGTGCATGCCGTAGACGTCGTCCGTTCCGTACGCGCTCTTCAGCTCGGCCGCGATCGGGTCCCGGCCGACCGAGACGCCGGTGTCGAGCTTGGCCGGGTATTCGCCCGGTGTGTCCAGCTCGGGCGCGTAGGTCGCCGGCTTGGAGGCGTTGTAGAAGGAGTTGGTCGGCTGGTCGGCCTTGGTGGGGATCATGTACTTCTCCATGAGGTCCCACGCGCCGTTGAACTTGGACCAGTCACCGGTCACCTTGCCGTACATGGCCTGGAGCCACAGGAGGTAGCTGTACGCCTCCGAGGTGGTCTCGTGGCCGTGGTCCGGCGCCTCGACGATCAGCGTCTCGACCGAGTGGTAGGGAATGCCCTCGGGGGAGAAGTAGCCGTTCGCCGGGTTGGTGATCTTTCCGTAGAGCTCCAGGAAGCGGGCGTCGTAGGCCTTCGTCGCCGCCAGCTGGGTGACGGTGACCGAGGCCTTGGCGTGGCCCGCGGCCGTCGACTCGAACACGGCGGAACCCGTACCGGAGTTGGCCGCTGTCACGGTCACCTTCTGCGCGGTGTTCCAGTTCTGCGGGGTGAAGGTGAGCGAGGCGCCGCCGGTGACCGACAGGCCCGAGTTGCCGCTCGCCCTGGCCGACGTCACCGTCACGTTGGACGCCGGCTGCTTGGACAGCTTCACCTCGTACGTGCCCGATTTGCCAGACTGCACGCCCAGTTGGAGGGGCGAGGCGACGACGGTGGGGCCGGAGGCGACCGTGATGCCGACCGGGGTGGAGTCGGCGGAGGCGCCCATGCTGTCGTAGGCCTTCGCCGCCAGGGAATGACTGCCCACGGTCAAATCCGAGACGGACAGCGCGTAGGGTGCGCTGGTGTCCGTGCCCAGCAGCTTGGTGTCGTCGTAGAACTCCACCTTGCTGATCGTGGCGTTGTCCGCGGCGGCCGCGGTGGCCGCCAGCGGAACCGCCTCGCCCTGGGTGTAGACGGCGCCGGCGGCCGGGCTGGTCAGCACGGCGATCGGCGGCTGGTGCGCGCCGGTGCAGGGGGTGCCGTTGACCGCGAAGGACGTGGGCGCGGTGTTGCTGCCGCTGTAGCTGAACTGGGCGCCGGTGGAGACGGCGGCGCCCGCGGCGACCCGCCCGTTGTGGGCGGCGTTCTTGACGGTGATGTTCTGGCCGGACTGCGACCAGGTGCCGTTCCAGCCGTTGCCCAGCTTCTGGTTGCCGGAGTAGGCGTAGGTCAGCGTCCAGCCGTCGATGGCGTCCGTGCCGCGGTTGGTGAGGGTCAGGTCCGCGGTGAAGCCGGAGCCCCAGTCGTTCGTCTTGTAATCGACACTGCACTGAAGTGCGGCCGCCTGCGCGGTGGTCGACCCTGAGGAGAGCATCGTCAACGGAAGTGCGAGAGCTGCGAGCGCGGCGGTCCACAGACGCCGCACCGCTCTCCGCCTCCGGGGTGGGGGATGCATGGTGCTGGTTCCTCCTTGCGGCTCGGAGAAGTCAAGGCTTGAACCAGTGGGAGCGCTCCCATAGTGAGGACGGGTCAGGTACCGGTCAAGGTTTTTGAAGAGTCGAAAAGATTCGACGCCGTGTGTTGAGCGAAAGTCAGTGACTCCCCTGTTCTTTGCCGACACTTGGCGCTACCTTCCTTGACACCAGTGGGAGCGGTTCCATCAGTCGACGCGTCCGTCACGACGGGCCCGACCTGCACGGAGTCGCTCATGCGACACCCCTCGCGTTCAGTACTTAGAGCCGCCGCCCTCGCGGTCGTCCCCGGCTGCGCGAGTGCCGGTGCCGGGTTCCTCATGTCCTTGTCGGAGCGCGCCCTGAACGGCTGACACCCCCACCACCGAAAGGGAAACCCGCACTCATGAGCCGTACGAGAACAGCGTTACTGGCCGCCATGGCCCTGGTCGCCGGAGCGACCGGCACGGCGTTCGCCGTCGATCCGGGCGGGATCGGCACCGCCGCCGTCCCCTGCACCGTCGACTACAAGGTGCAGAACCAGTGGAACACCGGCTTCACCGCCGCCGTGACCATCACCAACAACAGTGCCGCGAAGTCGTCCTGGTCGCTGAAGTGGTCGTACGCCGGCAACCAGAAGGTCACCAGCGGCTGGAACGCCAAGATCAGTCAGAGCGGTGCCGACGTCACCGTGGCCAACGAGAGCTACAACGCCCAGCTCGCGACGGGCGGTTCGGTCAGCTTCGGCTTCCAGGGCTCCTACAGCGGCAGCAACGCGATCCCGGCCACCTTCACGCTCGACGGCGTGACCTGCAACGTGGACAGCGGCGGTCCCGGCGGCCCCACGGACCCGCCGGACCCGGGCGGCCCCGCCAACCGGGTGAACAACCCCTACGACGGCGCCAAGGTGTACGTGAACCCCGAGTGGTCCGCGAACGCCGCCGCCGAGCCGGGCGGCAGCCGCATCGCCAACCAGCCGACCGGTGTCTGGCTGGACCGGATCGCCGCGATCAACGGCGCCGGCGGCAAGATGGGCCTGCGCGCCCACCTCGACGAGGCGCTGCGCCAGAAGGGCTCCGGCGAGCTCGTCGTCCAGCTCGTCATCTACAACCTGCCCGGCCGTGACTGCGCCGCCCTCGCCTCCAACGGCGAACTGAAGCCCGACGAGATCGGCCGTTACAAGACGGAGTACATCGACCCGATCAAGGCGATCCTCGCCGATTCGAAGTACTCCTCGCTGCGGATCGTCACGACCGTCGAGATCGACTCGCTGCCGAACCTCGTCACCAACACCGGCAGCCGCCCGACGGCCACCCCGGCGTGCGACGTGATGAAGGCCAACGGCAACTACATCAAGGGCGTCGGCTACGCGCTGAACAAGCTCGGCGACGTGCCGAACGTCTACAACTACGTCGACGCCGGCCACCACGGCTGGATCGGCTGGGACGACAACTTCGCCCCCTCCGCGACCCTGTTCAAGGAGGCGGCGACCGCCGAGGGCGCGACCGTCAACGACGTCCACGGCTTCATCACCAACACGGCGAACTACAGCGCCCTGAAGGAAGACCACTTCTCCATCAGCGACAACGTGGCCGGCAAGTCCGTCCGCGAGTCGAAGTGGGTCGACTGGAACCGCTACGTCGACGAGCTGTCCTTCGCCCAGGCGTTCCGCAACCAGCTGGTCTCGGTCGGTTTCAACTCCGGCATCGGCATGCTGATCGACACCTCCCGCAACGGCTGGGGCGGCGCGAACCGGCCCACCGGCCCCGGCGCCCAGACCTCCGTCGACACCTACGTCGACGGCGGCCGCTACGACCGCCGCATCAATCCCGGCAACTGGTGCAACCAGTCCGGAGCCGGCCTCGGCGAGCGCCCGCAGGCCAGCCCGGCCGCCGGGATCGACGCCTACGTGTGGATGAAGCCCCCGGGCGAGTCCGACGGGGCGAGCAAGGAGATCCCGAACCCCGAGGGCAAGGGCTTCGACCGGATGTGCGACCCGACGTACGAGGGCAACCCGCGCAACGGCAACAACCCGTCCGGTGCCCTGCCGGACGCCCCGCTGTCCGGGCACTGGTTCTCCGCCCAGTTCCGGCAGCTGATGCAGAACGCGTACCCGCCGCTGTCCTGACCCGCTGACACCCCGTCCCCACGGATCCGCCGGGGCTTCGGCCCCGGCGGATCACTTTTTGCGGGGGCGGCAAGAGCGGTGGCCTTCCCCGGTGCGTCGGCGCAGGCTGACGGCATCCGAGGGAGAGGCTGAACACCATGGCGCACGACCACGACCACGAGCACAACCCGGAGCACGGGCAGGGCCATGGCCACCATCACGGCTCCACGGACATCGACTGGGCCGAGATGGGCCCGAAGCTGGAGTCACAGGCGGAGCTGTTCGCCTCCCTGTACGAACGGGCCATGGCCTGGCTGGCGCAGGAGGTGACCGAGCCGGGCCTGATCGTCGACGCGGGCAGTGGGCCGGGCGTCGTGTCGTGTCTGTTCGCCGAGACGTTCCCGGGCGCGCGGATCGTCGCAGTGGACGGCTCCGAGCCACTGCTGGAGCGGGCGCGGGCCCGGGCCGAGCGGCTGGGAGTCGCCGACCGCTTCGGCACGATCGTCGGTGAACTCCCGGATGTACTGGACCAGTTGGACTACCCGGCCGACCTGCTCTGGGCGAGCCGCAGCCTGCACCACCTGGGCGACCAGCGGGCCGCGCTCACCGCCTTCGCGGCTCGGCTGGCGCCCGGTGGCACGCTCGCCCTGATGGAGGGTGGTCTGCCGCCGCGGTACCTGCCGCGCGACTTCGGCATCGGACGGCCCGGACTGCAGGCGCGCATCGACGCGGTGGAGGCGGAGTGGTTCACGCGGATGCGGGCGGAGTTGCCGGGGCATGTCGCGGAGGCGGAGGACTGGCGGGGGCTGCTGGCCGCCGCGGGACTGAAGCACACCAGGACGCATACGTTCCTGCTCGACCTGCCCGCGCCTGCTTCGGAGCGGGCCCGGGGCTATGTCGTGGCGTCTCTGTCACACGTGCGCGAGAGGCTCGGGGGCGGGCTCGACTCGGAGGATCTCGCGACTCTTGATCGGCTGCTTGATCCCGACGACGAGGCGAGTCTGTACCGGCGGGCGGATGTGTTCGTCTTGGAGGCGCATACGGTGCACACGGCGGTTCGGGCGGCTGCCGGTTGATACGGGGTGCTCTGCGTTGGTGCTGAGGGCGGGTGGGTGCGCAGCCCGGCGTGGCGGGGTGCCGCTGCGCCCACCCGTGTCGCCTGGGGGCACCGCCAGGCCCTTAAGGCACTGGGGAGACACGACTGCCCGCAGCTAGGTGGCTGCGGGCAGTCGTGCGGATCAGGCGCCGTCGAATGTTGCCGGGTCGGGGCCCAGGCGGCGGTTCTCGTTGAGGGCGCTGATGGCCGCCAGGTCCTCCGTGTCCAGGCTGAAGTCGAAGACCTCGATGTTCTCCTTGATCCGCGCCGGTGTCACGGACTTGGGGATGACCACGTTGCCCAGCTGGATGTGCCAGCGCAGGACGACCTGGGCCGGAGTGCGGTTGTGCTTCCGGGCGATGGCCACGATCGCCGGGACCTCCAGCAGGCCCTTGCCCTGGCCGAGCGGCGACCAGGCCTCCGTGGCGATGCCCTGCTCCGCGTGGTACTCACGGGCCTCGCTCTGCTGGAGGTGCGGGTGCAGCTCGATCTGGTTCACGGCCGGGATGACCGACGTCTCGCCGATCAGCCGCTCCAGGTGCTCGGGAAGGAAGTTGGAGACACCGATGGCCCGGATCCGGCCGTCGGCGTGCAGCTTCTCGAACGCCTTGTACGTGTCGACGTAGGTGCCCCGGGCCGGCAGCGGCCAGTGGATCAGGTACAGGTCGACGAAGTCCAGGCCGAGCTTGTCCAGCGACGTGTCGAAGGCGCGCAGCGTCGAGTCGTACCCCTGGTCGGCGTTCCAGAGCTTCGTCGTGACGAACAGCTCCTCGCGGGGGAGACCCGACGCGCCGATGGCCTTGCCGGTGCCCTTCTCGTTGCCGTAGATCGCCGCTGTGTCGATGCTGCGGTACCCGGCCTCCAGCGCCGTCGCGACGGCCGACTCGGCCTCGTCGTCCGGCACCTGCCAGACGCCGAAGCCCAGCTGGGGCATCTCGACGCCGTTGTTCAGGATGATCGGGGGGACCTTGCTCACGAGCTCTCGATCCTTCGGTTTGTGGTCGGTGTACCTCCCATCGTCAACGATCACGAGCCGTGATGCATTCCTGACGGGAGAATTCCGGCGTGAGATTCACCTGTTACCTGGACATTCATGCCCGGTACAGTGCCTCGACCTCTTTCTCGTACGCCTTTTCGATCGCCTTCCGCTTCAGCTTCAGGGACGGGGTCAGCAGCCCGTGCTCCTCGGTGAACGGCTGGGCCAGGATGCGGAAGGTGCGGATGGACTCGGCCTGCGAGACAAGGGTGTTGGCCGCGACCACCGCGCGCCGCACCTCCGCCTCCAGATCCGCGTCGCGCACCAGCTCCGCCGCGGACATCCGCGGCTTGCCCCGCATCGTCAGCCAGTGCTCCACGGCCTCCTGGTCGAGGGTCACGAGGGCGGCGATGTACGGGCGGTCGTTGCCGACGACGATGCACTGGTTGACCAGTGGATGGTCACGGACGCGTTCCTCCAGCACGCCGGGCGAAACGCTCTTGCCGCCCGATGTGACCAGGATCTCCTTTTTGCGGCCGGTGATGGTGAGGTAGCCGTCCTCGTCGAGTGCGCCGAGGTCGCCGGTGGCCAGCCAGCCGTCGTGCAGGGTCTGGTCGGTCGCCTTGGGGTTGTTGAGGTACCCCTGGAAGACGTTCTGGCCGTGCAGCCAGATCTCGCCGTCGTCCGCGATGTGCACGGTCATGCCGGGGATGGGCTGCCCGACCGTGCCGAAGCGGGTGCGGCCGGGCGGGTTGGCGGTCGCGGCGGCCGTGGACTCGGTCAGGCCGTAGCCCTCGTAGATGTGCACGCCCGCCCCGGCGAAGAACAGGCCGAGCCGCCGGTCCATCGCCGAACCGCCCGACATGGCGTGCTTGATGCGGCCGCCCATCGCGGCGCGGATCTTGGCGTAGACGAGCTTGTCGAACAACTGGTGCTGCATGCGCAGGCCGGCGGACGGGCCGGGGCCGGTGCCCCAGGCCTTCGCCTCCATCGCGTCGGCGTACTTGATGGCGATGTCGACGGCCTTCTCGAACGGGCCGGAACGCCCCTCCTTCTCGGCCTTGCGGCGGGCCGCGTTGAACACTTTCTCGAAGATGTACGGCACGGCCAGGAAGAACGTCGGCTTGAACGCGGCCAGGTCGGGCAGCAGGGCCGCCGCGTTCAGCTGCGGCTGATGGCCGAACCTCACCTTGCCCCGGATCCCGGCGACCTGGACCATCCGCCCGAAGACGTGGGCGAGCGGCAGGAACAGCAGGGTGGCGGCCTCGTCGCCGCGCTTGGAGTGGAACACCGGCTCCCAGCGCTCGATGACGGTGTCCGCCTCGTACATGAAGTTGCCGTGCGTGATGACACAGCCCTTGGGGCGGCCGGTGGTGCCCGAGGTGTAGATGATCGTGGCGACCGAGTCGGGGGTGACGGCCTGGCGGTGGCGGTGCACCACCTCGTCGTCGAGGTGCGCGCCGGCGTCGTACAGCTCGTGCACGGCGCCGGAGTCGAGCTGCCACAGGCGCCGCAGCTGGGGCAGCCGGTCGATGACGGTGGCGATCGTCATCGCGTGGTCCTCGTGCTCCACGACCGCGGCCGTCACCTCGGCGTCGTACAGCATCCAGAAGCACTGCTCGGCCGAGGACGTCGGGTAGACCGGCACCACCTGGGCGCCGATCGTCCACAGCGCGTAGTCGAACAGCGTCCACTCGTAGCGCGTCCGCGACATGATCGCGACCCGGTCGCCGAACCGGATGCCGCTCGCCAGCAGGCCCTTGGCCAGGGCGAGCACCTCGTCGCGGAACTCGGCGCTGGTGACGTCCCGCCACTGCCCGGACTCGTCCTTGCGGCCCAGCGCGATGCGCAGCGGGTCCTCCCGGGCATGCTCGAAGACCACGTCGGCCAGACCGCCCACCGGAGGTGCCAACGCCAACGGAGGGTTGGTGAACTCGCGCAAACCCCGCTCCCCGCTCCTCAGCGCTTTTGTTGAGTGACGCTCCGCACAGCGCCGTGAAAGCTACCCCAACCGGGCAGAGGGCGGGAGGGGTGGCGAAGGCGAGCAGCACTCTTGTCCGCGCTGGTCAGGGAGGGAAAATGCGCCCACATGGGGAAGGGTCGGACAGAATCCTGACGGTTGAGTAAGTTTCGGAGCCGTAATCTCCACCGAATCTGTACGACCCCCTACGGCCCGAGGCTCCTCGTGCGCGGTGCTCGGCCGTCTCTTCTGTCAGCGCCCCTAAGGCGGATTTCGTCACTCCGGTTCAGTCGGTCGCCGCCCGCCAGGATCGCCGCGGCCAGGGCGTCCGCCGCTCCCTGGGCGGCGGGGCTCCGTCGGCCGTGGACCACGACGAAGTCGACCTGTCCCAGTTCCGGCAGCCCCGCCCGGTCCGGGATCCGGACCAGGCCCGGCGGGATGAGCCCGCGGGAGTGGGCCATCACACCGAGCCCCGCCCGGGCCGCCGCGACGAGGCCGTTGAGGGAGCCGCTCGTGCACACCACACGCCACTCGCGGCCCTGCCGCTCCAGCGCCTCCAGGGCGAGCGCGCGGGTGATGCCCGGCGGCGGGTAGACGATGAGCGGCACGGGACGGTCCGGGTCGAGCCGGAGGCGCTCCGCGCCGATCCACACCAGCCTGTCGTGCCGGACCAGCTCCCCGCGCGGATCCTCGGGCCGCCGCTTGGCCAGGACGAGGTCCAGCTGCCCGGCGGCGAGCTGCTCGTGCAGCGTGCCCGACAGCTCGACCGTCAGCTCCAGGTCGACCTCGGGGTGGTCGTGCCGGAAGCCTTCCAGGATCTCCGGCAGCCGGGTCAGCACGAAGTCCTCCGACGCGCCGAAACGCAGCCGGCCGCGCAGCCGGGTGCCCGTGAAGAACGCCGTCGCCTGCTCGTGCACCTCCAGGATCCGGCGCGCGAACCCGAGCATGGCCTCGCCGTCCTCCGTGAGCTCCACCGAGTGCGTGTCCCGGGTGAACAGCGTCCGCCCGGTGGCGTCCTCCAGCCGCCGCACGTGCTGGCTGACGGTGGACTGCCGCAGCCCGAGCCGCCGGGCGGCCTGCGTGAAGCTCAGCGTCTGCGCCACCGACAGGAAGGTGCGCAGATGGGCGGGGTCGTACATGTCCGCCAGGTTATCGCGGAACGTGATGACAGTGAGAGCGGTATGCGGGATTCCCGATCGCCGGGTCGGGGAGCAGGATGGAAGGGGGCCGTACCGGCCCTGTACCGCACGTGAGTACCGCACGTATGTACCGCCCGTAAGTCCCGAGCAAGTGGAGCACCGTGAAACGCCTGCGCCGGCCGCGTCGGATGCCGATCGACCCGTACATCCTTCTCCTCCTCGCGACGGTGGGTGTCGCCGCGCTGTTCCCGGCGCGCGGAGCGGTCGCGGATGTCGCGTCCGGTGCCTCGACGGCGGCGATCGCCCTGCTGTTCTTCCTCTACGGCGCCCGGCTGTCCACCCGTGAGGCCCTGGACGGGCTGCGCCATTGGCGGCTCCACGTCACCGTTCTGGCCTGCACCTTCGTCGTCTTCCCGCTGCTCGGCCTGGCGGCCCGCGGGCTGGTGCCGGTGATCCTGACGCACCCGCTGTACCAGGGCCTGCTCTTCCTCACGCTCGTCCCGTCGACCGTGCAGTCCTCGATCGCCTTCACCTCGATGGCCCGCGGCAACGTGCCCGCCGCGATCTGCGCGGGCTCCTTCTCCTCCCTCGTCGGCATCGTCGCCACCCCGCTGCTCGCGGCCTCGCTGCTCGGCGGCAGCGGCGGCGGGTTCTCCGCCGACTCGCTGCTGAAGATCGTGCTGCAACTGCTCGTGCCGTTCCTCGCCGGGCAGCTGCTGCGCCGCTGGATCGGCGGCTTCGTCACCCGCCACAAGAAGGTCCTCGCGCTGGTGGACCGCGGCTCGATCCTGCTCGTCGTCTACACCGCGTTCAGTCAGGGCATGGTCCAGGGCATCTGGCACCAGGTGAGCCCCCTCCGCCTGGGCGGGCTGCTCGTGGTCGAGGCCGTGATCCTCGCCGTGATGTTGCTGCTGACCTGGTACGGCGGCAAGGCGCTGGGCTTCGTCCGGGAGGACCGGATCACCCTCCAGTTCGCCGGCTCGAAGAAGTCCCTGGCCGCCGGACTGCCCATGGCGAGCGTCCTGTTCGGCCCGCAGGCCTCGCTGGCCGTGCTGCCGCTGATGCTCTTCCACCAGATGCAGCTGATGGTCTGCGCGGTGATCGCCAAGCGCCGCTCGCACGACCCCCGCCCGGAGGTCACCGGGGCGGAGCCAGCCGCAGCGTCACGAACCGCGGTCGGTACAGGGACACGTTCCGGCTGAGCTGGGCGGCGGCACCCGTCGTCTCCAGCCAGTTGACGTCGTAGCTCAGCACGAGACGTCCCTCGCCGCTCAGCACCGGGTGCGCCTGCGGGTTGTAGGCGGCCACCTGGCCCTGCGGCAGCGACGGGCTGAACTCCTTCGCGGGCCCGTGCCACGGCCCGGCCGGGGAGCACGCCCAGTAGGAGGCGACGGTGGTCAGGCCCTTCGCGCCCGCGGCCATCGTGAACAGCAGGTACGTCCCGCCGTCCCGGACGACCGAGAACGCGCTGCCCACGCCCCTGCGCTGCCCGTCCCCGAGCACCGCCCGGGGACGGGCGCCGGCCGCCCACGCCGAGCCGTTCCAGTACCGCCAGGCCGCCGGATCCCCGAGCCGGCCCTCCGGCACCCGCACCACGTAGGCGTGCGAGACCGGGCGGGAGGCGGCCCGGCCGTCGTCCCCGCCGAAGACGTACGTCCAGCCGTCCTCCTCGACCAGCGTCGTGCCGAACAGCACCCGCCGGGAGGGGTCCGGGACCAGCTGCTGGTCGAGCACCTTGACGACCGACTCCAGGCGCAGCTCGGGCAGCGACAGCGTGGCCACCTCGGTCGCGGTGGGCACGCCGTAGATCCACGGGGCCTGGCCGGCCGTGCGCACCCACAGCAGCACCCGGACGACCTGCTCCGAGGAGCCGGGGGAGCGGGGTTCGACGCGGGCGGCGACCGGCCAGCGCCACTGGTTCGGCGCCGGGTCGGCGAAGAGCGGGGCGGGGAGGGTGGTCTCCAGTCGGCCGTCGCGCATCAGCACGGCCGAGTTGCGCACCAGCGGCGCGGTGGTGTCCCGCCAGGCGTGGGACTCACCGGCCGGGTTGGGCGGGCCGTACACCCGGCCCAGGTAGGTGTCGGAGAACAGCCACAGCACCCTGCCGTCCGGCAGCCGCACCGAGTGCGTGCCGTCACCGCCGGTCCAGTCGTCGGTGCGGGCCGCGTCGTCGCCGTAGCGGGCGAACTCGGCGGTGAGGCCGTCGTCCGCCTGCCAGGAGCGCACGGTGCGCGCCCGGCAGGCGGCCTCGTCGTCCGGACTCTCGTCCTCCGGGAGGGCGATGAGCAGCGCGGCCCCGAGAACCAGGACCAGCAGCAGGCCGATCCCGGTTCCCGTGCGCTGTCGTGCTCGTGCTGCTTCTGCGTCGTCGGGCACGTGGCGTGACGTTAGTTGCTGCCGCTCACCCGGTCCATGGGGAGCCACAGCACCGTGCCCCTGGTGGCCGCGCCCTTGGTGCCGGCGCCCAACTCCCTGTCGCTGAGAGCCCGGTTCCAGACGCGGACGTCGTCGATCGCCCCCGTCAGGAACGCCCGGCTGTCCATGCGCTGGCCGATGTGCACGCCGAACGGGGAGTTACGGCTGACCGAGCCCGGCACGTCCGGAGTGCTGATCGGCGTGCCGTCGAGGAAGAGGGTCAGGTGCCCGCCGCCCCGGCGCAGGACCAGGTGGTGCCAGCGGCCGTCGTTGTGGGCGCCGTCGGTCCACACCGAGGCCGTCCGGAGGGTCGTCGCGCCCGACCGGGTGGTGATGAGCGCCCGGACCCGGTCGCTCGCCGGTTCCCCGCGCAGCCAGACCTGCGGCTGGGTGCTGCCGATGCCGCCCATCCACAGGAAGGGCTGTTCGCCGGTCGTGGCCGTGTAGCGGAAGAACAGCGAGGCCGTGAAGTCCCCCTCGCCGAGCGGCAGGCGGGACCGGTAGGGCAGGCGTACGGCGTCGTCGGTGCCGTCGAAGGACAGCGCGCTGCCGCGGACACCGGCCGTCCGCCCGGCATCGCCGAGGACGGCCGCGGGCCGCGCGCCCGGTGCCGCGTCGAGGGTGGTCGGGTCGGCGCCACGGCGCGGTTTGAGCCAGTCCTCGGTGAAGCGGGCGAAGCGGATCTCGTCGCGGGCGTCGACCGCGCCGCCCTCGTACAGCAGGCCGACCGTCGAGGCGTCAACCGCCGCCATGTCGGAGTAGCCGGACCAGTCCGTGGTGACGACCGTGCCCCGGTCCACGCTGTCCCAGGTGCGCCCGCCGTCGTAGGAGGAGCGGACCGTCATGGTCCGGCGGCGGTCGGGATCGGCCGGGGCGGAGAGCAGCATCCGGTGGCCGAGGCGCAGCGTCGCGCCCTGGACCTGCGGGGTGTACAGGTCCGGGAGGGCGCGGAAGGGCGTGGCGAAGCTGTCGCCGCCGTCCAGGCTGAGGGTCTGGGAGCGGTGCCCCAGGTCGGTGCCGTCCTGTTCGCGGCCGCTGACGAGGACGGCCCCGTCGGCCCGTTCGGTGAGCGTCACCTCGGAGGGCTTCTGCCGGAACATGCCGTCCTGCGCTATCGGCCAGGAGTCCGTGGCTCCGATCCGCCAGTGGTCGCCGCCGTCGTCGCTGACGATGAGCGCGGCGTGGTTGGCGCTGACCCGGCTGCCGTTCCAGGTCTCGGTGTTGACGCCGAAGACCAGCCGCCCGGCGTGCTTGCCGCGGGTGAGCTGGATGCCGTGCACGGGCCCGGTGGCGTACCAGGAGTTCCAGTGGCCGGGCAGGATCTGCTCGCTCAGGTCGCGCGGCTCGGACCAGGTCCGGCCGTCGTCGTCGCTGTACTGGAGGTGCGGGGTGCGGTCGCAGGGGACGGTGCAGTTGCCGGCGTCCGTACGGCCCGGGTTGTACGTCTCGGCCAGCAGGATCCGGCCGGTCCTGCGGTCCACGAGGGGCGCCGGGTTGCCGTGCGTGTCGCCCGCGCCCTCGTTGACGACCTGGAGCGGTCCCCAGGTGCGGCCGCCGTCGGTGGAGCGCTTGAGGACGATGTCGATGTCGGCCGCGTCACCGCAGTTGAGGACGCGGCCCTCGGCGAAGGCGAGCAGTGTGCCGGCCGTGGTCCGCACGATCGCGGGGATCCGGAAGCACGCGTAGCCGGGGTCCTGCGAGGCCTTGAAGAGGACCTGTTGCTCGAACTCCGGTAAGGCGGTGACGGGTTGGGCGCGGGCCGGGCCGACGGGCGCGAGCAGCGCCGCGGCGGTGAGGACGGCTGTCAGGGTGGATCTCAGACGTGCGCGAAGTCTTGACGGCATGGTGCGACCTGCCCTTCATGCGTCTGTCGGCTGGACCACCGAGGCACGGGAACGGAAATCCGGAGGTCGGAAGTCCGAGGCGCGGACATTCGGTCAATCGGACATCCCACGTCCCATGTGTGGGGCCACAGACGGTACTTGGCTTCACAGACCCCCCACAAGGAGCGTGCGTCAGGGGATCAGGACGACCTTGCCGAGGTTGGCCCTCGCCTCGATCTCCCCGTGTGCCTTGGCCGCGTCCTGAAGGGCGAACTCCCCGTGCACGAGGGGCCTGACCTCGCCGGCCGCGAACAGCCGCCACAGTTCCTCGCGCCACTGCTCGTACAACTCCGGTTTCCCGCGCGCGACACGGGCCATCTGGAACCCGATGACCGACTTGGCGCCGGCGAGCAGGTCGTACGCCTGGACGGTGCCGCCGCCCGAGCTGTACGCCACCAGCCGTCCCTCCGGGGCGAGTGCGGCGAGGGCCGGGGTGAGCAGCTCGCCGCCGACCGCGTCCAGGGCGTAGTCGACCGGGGCGCCCCAGGTGTCGTCGCCGTAGGTGACGACGTGGTCGGCGCCGAGGCCGCGGACGAAGCCGGCCTTGGCCGGGTCGGAGACGGCCCCCACGACCCGTCCGGCGCCCCGCGTCCTGGCCAGTTGCACGGCCAGGTGCCCGACACCGCTCGCCGCGGCGGTCACAAGGGCCGCTTCCCCCGGCTCGGGCCGTGCCGCCTCCAGGGCGCCGAGGGCGACCAGGCCGCCGCGGACCAGGGCGACGGCCGTGACGGCGTCGGCGTCCGCCGGGACCGGGGAGGCCATGGCCTCGTGCAGGAGCGCGAAGTCGGCGTAGCCGTGGCCGAAACAGAGCCCCGTCACGCGGTCGCCGGTGCCGAAGCGGGTGACGCCCTCGCCGACGGCCGTGACCTCCCCGGCGATCTCGCCGCCGAGCGGGACCGGCTCCGCCGCCTCGCCGACCTTGCGGACGACCGGGAGCGTGACGCCGATCGCCTCCGCGCGCACGAGCAGCTCTCCGGGGCCCGGCTCGGGCACCGGTGCCTCCTCCAGGAACAGGGGGCCGCCTCGGGATTCGTAGCGGACGCGGCGCATCGCACCTCCGGATGTCGTCGGTAACCCCAACGAGTTCGTTGGGGTGCCCAACGGTATAGGAGAGTCATAGGGAGAACCAACGATTTCTTGGTTAGGCTGCGGCCATGTCGGAAGCCCCCCTCCCCGCGATCCGCTCCCTGCCCAGCTGGCTGCTCGGCCGTGCCGCCGCACGCGGCCGGGCCCTGGTGGCCGCGGCACTGGCCGAGCAGGACATGCGGATGTGGCACCACGTGGTGCTGTCCGCCGTCCGCGACCTCGGCCCCGTCGCGCAGGCCGACCTCGGCCGCGGGGTCCGGCTGGACCCCAAGGACCTGGTCGGCGTCCTGAACGACCTGCAGGCGGCGGGCCTGGTGGTGCGCGAGCCGGACCCGAAGGACCGGCGGAAGAACGCGGTGTCCCTCACCGCCCGGGGAGCCCGGCTGCTGACGCGCTGCGAGAAGGCGGCCCGCGCCGCCAACGACGAGCTGCTCGCCCCGCTGTCGGCGGCCGAACGCGAGCAGTTCACGAGCATGCTGCTGCGGATATCCGGCACCGCGGACTGACACTCCAGGGCCCGGCAGGCCGAGACGGGGCCCCTGCGGCGCAGGGGGCGCTCCCCGCCGGTCGGGGCCCCGCCGCCGTGTCGCGGAAGGAGCCTGGTCAGCCCTGGGCGGCCGCGGCCCGCAGGGCGATCCGGTCCTCACCCGCGTACACGTTCATGGAGCTGCCCCGCAGGAAGCCCACCAGCGTCAGGCCCGTCTCGGCGGCCAGATCCACCGCCAGCGAGGACGGCGCCGACACCGCCGCCAGGACCGGGATACCGGCCATCACGGCCTTCTGCGCCAGCTCGAAGGAGGCGCGGCCCGAGACGAGCAGGATCGTCCGGGACAGCGGCAGCTCCCCGTTCTGCAGGGCGCGGCCGACCAGCTTGTCGACCGCGTTGTGCCGGCCCACGTCCTCCCGGACGTCCAGCAGCTCGCCCTCCTGTGAGAAGAGGGCCGCCGCGTGCAGGCCGCCGGTCCGGTCGAAGACCCGCTGGGCGGCACGCAGCCGGTCGGGCAGGTCCGACAGCAGCTCGGGAGTGACCCGGACCGGGGGAGTGTCGGCGATGGGCCAGCGGGCCGTCGTCCGCACCGCGTCCAGCGAGGCCTTGCCGCACAGCCCGCAGGAAGACGTCGTGTAGACGTTCCGCTCCAGCGTGATGTCGGGGATCACCACCCCGGGGGCCGTCTGCACGTCGACCACGTTGTACGTGTTCGAGCCGTCGGCCGTGGCCCCGGCGCAGTAGACGATGTTCCGCAGGTCCCGCTGCCCGCCGAGCACCCCCTCGCTCACCAGGAAGCCCGCCGCCAGCGCGAAGTCGTCGCCCGGCGTGCGCATGGTGATCGCCAGGGGCTTGCCGTTCAGCCGGATCTCCAGGGGCTCCTCGGCGACGAGCGTGTCCGGACGGCTGGAGACCGCCCCGTCGCGGATGCGGAGCACCTTGCGTCGTTCCGTGACTCGTCCCATGTCCTGATCAGCCCCGGTTCTGTACGTGCTGGTAGCCGAAGCGGCCCTTGATGCAGAGGTTGCCGTGGGTCACCGGGTTGTCGTGCGGTGACGTGACCTTCACGATCTCATTGTCCTGCACGTGCAGCGTGAGATTGCAGCCCACTCCGCAGTACGCGCACACCGTCGTCGTCTCCGTCTGCCGCGACTCGTCCCACGTACCCGCCGCGCGCATGTCGAACTCGGACTTGAAGGACAGCGCACCCGTGGGGCACACCTCGATGCAGTTCCCGCAGTACACGCACGCCGAGTCGGTCAGCGGGGCGTCGTGCTCCACGGCGATCCGGGCGTCGAAACCGCGCCCGGCGACCGAGATCGCGAAGGTGTTCTGCCACTGGTCGCCGCAGGCGTCGACGCACTTGTAGCAGAGGATGCACTTGTCGTAGTCGCGTACGTACAGGTCGTTGTCGACCCTCGGTTCCTCGTTGAGGCGGGCCGCGTCCGGGCCGAAGCGGTCCGGCTTCGCCTCGTACTCCTTGAGCCACTCGGCGACGCGGGGCGTGGTCGACAGATCGACCGACGACGCGAGCAGTTCGAGGACGACCTTGCGGCTGTGCCGGGCGCGTTCGGTGTCGGTGCGGACCTCCATGCCCGGCTCGGCCTTACGGGAGCAGGCCGGGACGAGGGTGCGGGACCCCTCGACCTCGACGACGCAGACCCGGCAGGCGTTCTTCGGGCGCAGGGTGTCGCCCTCGCACAGGGTCGGGATGTCCTTCCCGGCCGCCCGGCAGGCGTCGAGGATCGTCGAGCCCTCGGGGACCCTGGCCTCCTCGCCGTCGATCGTGAACTCCAGCATGCGGCGCGGGATCCCCAGCGGTGTGACGGTCATTCGTACGCCCCCAGACGGTCGATGGCGGATTCCACGGCGTTCCACGCGGTCTGGCCGAGACCGCAGATCGAGGCGTCCCGCATCGCGCGGCCGACCTCCCTGAGCAGGGCGATGTCCCCGGCCGCGGAGGCGCCGGTACGCTCCACGATCCGGTGCAGCGCCTCCTCCTGCCGCACGGTCCCGACCCGGCAGGGCACGCACTGGCCGCACGACTCGTCGCGGAAGAACTCCGCGATGCGCAGCAGCAGCCGGGGGAGGGGCACAGTGTCGTCGAAAGCCATGACGACGCCCGAGCCGAGCGTCGTGCCCGCCTCCCGTGTCCCTTCGAAGGTGAGCGGGATGTCCAGCTCGTCGGCCCGTACGAAGCCGCCCGCCGCCCCGCCGAGCAGCACCGCCCGCAGCCCGTCCCGCACCCCGGCGAGGGTGAGCAGGTCGCCCAGCGTCGCGCCGAACGGCAGCTCGTAGACGCCCGGCCGCTCCACACTCCCGGACACGCAGAACAGCTTCGGCCCGGTGGACCGGCCCGTGCCGATCGCCGCGTACGCCGGGGCGCCCATGGTGAGGATCGGCAGCACGTTGACCAGCGTCTCGACGTTGTTCTCGACCGTCGGCTTGCCGAACAGGCCCTTCTCCACGGGGAACGGCGGCTTCGAGCGGGGCTCGCCCCGGTAGCCCTCGATGGAGTTGAACAGGGCCGTCTCCTCACCGCAGATGTAGGCGCCCGCACCGCGCCGGATCTCGATGTCGAAGGCGTAGCCCTGGCCGAGGACGTCGTCGCCGAGCAGTCCCCGGGCGCGGGCCTGCGCGATCGCGTGTTCGAGGCGGTGCAGGGCGCGCGGGTACTCGCCGCGCAGGTAGAGGTAGCCCTGGTGGGCGCCCGTCGCATACGCGGCGATCGTCATGGCCTCGACCAGCGCGTACGGGTCGCCCTCCATGAGCACGCGGTCCTTGAAGGTGCCCGGCTCGGACTCGTCGGCGTTGCAGACGAGGTAGTGCGGATGGTCCGGCTGGGACGCCGTGGCCTGCCACTTGCGGCCGGTCGGGAAAGCCGCGCCGCCCCGCCCGGCCAGGCCCGAGTCGGTGACCTCGCGGATGACCCCGGCGGGACCCAGTTCGAAGGCCCGGCGCAGGGCGGTGTAGCCGCCGTGGGCGCGGTAGTCGTCCAGGGACGCCGGGTCGACCACGCCGACCCGGTGCAGCAGCATCAGGCCGTCCTGCCCGGCCTGGGGCACCGCCAGCGCGGCCGGGGGTTCCTCCGGCGCCGAGTCGGGGGCGCTCGCGGCGAGGACGGCGTCGTGCACGGTCGCCGGCGCCGAGACCGCCGTACGGACCGGGTCCCCGGCCCTGATCGCGAGCGCGGCCGGGGCTCGTTCGCACAGGCCCAGGCAGGGGCTGCGCTGGACGCTCACCCCGCTGCCGAGCCCCAGCCGCTCCTCGATCCCCGCGCACAGCTCCGGGGCCCCGGCCGCCGCGCACGCCAGGTCCGTGCACACGTGGAGCACGGTCGCCGGACGCGGCTTGACGGAGAACATGGCGTAGAAGGTGGCGACCCCGTACGCCTCCGCCGGCGGCACCGTCAGCCGCCGGCACAGGTAGTCCAGGGCGCCGTCGCTGATCCAGCCGACCCGGTCGTTGATCGCGTGCAGCCCCGGCAACAGCAGGTCGCGGCGGTCCCGGGCCTCACGTCCGCCACGGGCCCACCTGAGATCGGCGTCGGAACGGTCGGCGCCCTCCCAGGAGGACTCCGGAGGCCCGAGCAGGGCGTCGACGGCCGCCCGTTCCTCGTCCGTCGGCTTGCTGTCACCGAAGTGCAGGTCCACAGTGCGTCACCCCACGATGGTCGCGATGGGCAGCTTCTCGATCCGGATCGCCGACGCCTTGAACTCCGCCGTCCCCGCGATCGGGCAGTTCGCCTCGATCGTCAGCGCGTTGGTGTCCACCTCGTCGGGGAAGTGCATGGTCATGAAGGCGAGCCCGGACCGCAGCGCGGGGTCCACCCACACGGGCGCGGTCACCGACCCGCGCCGCGAGGTGACCTGCACCTGCTCGCCGACCACCACGCCGTAGCGCTCGGCGTCCTCCGGGCTCAGCTCGATGTACTCGCCGCGCCGCAGCGGCGAGGCGTAACCGCCGCTCTGCACCCCGGTGTTGTACGAGTCGAGGCGCCGCCCGGTGGTGAGCCGGATCGGGTACTCCTCGTCGGTGAGGTCCACGGGCGGGTCGTGCTGCACGATCCCGAAGGGCGCGAGCCGGCCGCGCTCGGCGGGGTCGGACTCCCACAACCGGCCGTGCAGATAAGTCGGTTCGATCCCGTCGGTGCTGGGGCACGGCCACTGGATGCCCTGGTGCTCCTCCAGGCGCTCGTACGTCATGCCGTAGTGGTCGGGCGAGACCGACCGGAGCTCGTTCCACACGGTCTCGGCGTCGGCGTACTTCCAGTCGTGGCCGAGGCGGGCCGCGAGGTCACACAGGATGTCGATGTCCTCGCGGGCCTCGCCGGGCGGGGTGACGGCCTTGCGGACGCGCTGCACCCGTCGCTCGCTGTTGGTGGTCGTCCCCTCGGTCTCCGCCCAGCCGGCCGTGGCGGGCAGGACGACGTCCGCGAGCTCGGCCGTCTTGGTCAGGAAGATGTCCTGCACGACCAGGAAGTCGAGCGCCTGGAGCCGCCGTACGGCCTGCTCGCTGTCGGCCTCCGACTGGGCGGGGTTCTCGCCGATGCAGTAGACGGCCTTGAGGGCGCCGTCCTCCATGGCCTCGAACATCTCCGTGAGGTTCAGGCCGTAGTGCGGCTGGATGACGGTGTCCCAGGCGGACTCGAACTTCAGCCGGGTGTCCGGGTCGAGGATGTCCTGGAAGCCGGGCAGGCGGTTGGGGATCGCGCCCATGTCGCCGCCGCCCTGCACGTTGTTCTGCCCGCGCAGGGGTTGCAGGCCGGAGCCGTAGCGGCCGACGTGCCCGGTGAGCAGGGACAGGTTGATCAGGGCGCGGACGTTGTCGGTGCCGTTGTGGTGCTCGGTGATGCCGAGGGTCCAGCACAGCTGGGCCCGCTCGGCGCGGGCGTAGGCGTGCGCCAGCTCGCGGATGGCGGCGGCCGGAACGCCCGTCACCTTCTCGGCGAGCGACAGCGTCCACGGCTCGACCAACGCCCGGTACTCCTCGAAGCCGGTGGTCGCCCGCGCGATGAACGCCTCGTTCGCCAGGCCCGCGTGGATGATCTCGCGGCCGATCGCGTGCGCCATCGGGATGTCGGTGCCGACGTTGAGGCCGAGCCAGCTCTCCGCCCACTCGGCGGTCGACGTCCGGCGCGGGTCGACCGCGTACATCCGGGCGCCGTTCCTGATCCCCTTCAGCACGTGCTGGAAGAAGATCGGGTGCGCGAAGCGGGCGTTGGAGCCCCACATCACGATGACGTCGGTGTGCTCGATCTCCTCGTACGACGACGTCCCGCCGCCCGAGCCGAACGCCGCCGACAGGCCCGCCACGCTCGGCGCGTGGCAGGTGCGGTTGCAGGAGTCGACGTTGTTGGTGCCCATGACGACCCGGGCGAACTTCTGGGCCACGTAGTTCATCTCGTTCGTGGCCCGGGCGCAGGAGAACATCCCGAACGCGCCCCGGTTGCGCGCCAGTCCCCGGGCGGCCCGGTCCAGGGCCTCCTCCCAGGTGGCCCGGCGGAAGGGCTCGTCACGCGAGTCCCTCACCAGCGGATGGGTGAGCCGTGTGTAGGTCTTCGGGGTTCGGTCGCGTTTGCTCATGCGGCGCTCCTCAGCGCGAGCAGGTCCGAGATGGCGTGCACGGTGCGCAGGGTGGGCACCTCCACGCCGGTGATGTCCGCCAACTCGACGACTGCCGCGAGGAGAACGTCGAGTTCGAGCGGTTTGCCGCGCTCCAGGTCCTGGAGCGTGGAGGTGCGGTGGTCGCCGACCCGCTCGGCGCCCGCGAGCCGGCGCTCGATGGAGACGCCGACCTCGCAGCCGAGGGCGTTCGCGACCGCGAGCGTCTCGGTCATCATGATCTCGATGACCTTGCGGGTGCCGCCGTGCAGGCACATCTGCCGCATGGTCGCGCGGGCCAGCGCGCTGATCGGGTTGAAGGAGATGTTGCCGAGCAGCTTGAGCCAGATGTCGTTGCGGAGGTCCGGTTCGACCGGGCACTTCAGCCCGCCGGCCTGCATGGCCTCGCTGAGCGCCACGCACCGCGGGGACACGCTGCGGTCGGGCTCGCCGATCGAGAACCGCGTGCCCTCCAAGTGCCGGACGAGGCCCGGTCCTTCCAGCTCGGTCGCCGCGTAGACGACGCATCCGACGGCCCGTTCGGGCGCGAGCACCGCACTGACCGCGCCGTCCGGGTCCACGCTCTCGATCCGGTGGCCGTCGTAGGGGCCGCCGTGCCGGTGGAAGTACCACCAGGGGATGCCGTTCTGGGCGGCCACGACCGCCGTCGTGTCGCCCAGCAGCGGCGCGATCAGCGGCCCGCACGCCGCGTACGCGTTGGCCTTCAGGCCGAGGAAGACGTAGTCGACCGGGCCGACTTCGGCCGGGTCGTCGGTCGCGTGGGGGTGCGCGGTGAAGTCGCCGCGCGGGCTGCGCACCCGGACTCCGTGCTGCCTCATGGCCGCCAGATGCGGTCCACGGGCGATGAGATGCACCTCGGCGCCCGCGCGGTGGAGCGCGGCGCCGACGTAGGCGCCGATGGCACCGGCGCCGAGAACTGCGACTTTCACGGGAACACTCCGTTCGGTTTGAGGGATACCGCGGAGGTGACTGCCGAGTGGCCGGCTCACGGCCGGTGTCAGCTTGTGTCGACGGAATATTGTCTACAGTATGGACGTTGGGTCAGCAAGGGTCCGTGCGGTGACCGTTCGGCGCATGTTGGATACCGCTCACCGCATACTCGATGCGCCGCCTTCTCAACTCCCCTGCCCATGCCTACGGTTCCGGGTTCATGAGTCCCCCAGTCGCGCCCCCGGGCTGGAGCCGCTGGCTTGTCCCGCCCGCCGCTCTCTCCGTCCATCTCTCCATCGGCCAGGCCTATGCCTGGAGCGTGTTCAAGCCGCCCCTGGAGTCCGCACTCGGCCTCAGCGGCACGCAGAGCGCGCTGCCCTTCCAGCTGGGCATCGTCATGCTGGGCCTGTCCGCCGCGTTCGGCGGCACGCTCGTCGAGCGCAACGGGCCGCGCTGGGCGATGACCGTCGCCCTGGTCTGCTTCTCGTCCGGCTTCCTGCTCTCCGCGCTGGGCGCGTCCTTGGAGCAGTACTGGCTGATCGTCCTCGGCTACGGCTTCGTCGGCGGCATCGGCCTCGGCATCGGCTACATCTCGCCCGTCTCCACCCTGATCAAGTGGTTCCCGGACCGGCCCGGCATGGCCACCGGCATCGCCATCATGGGCTTCGGTGGCGGCGCGCTCATCGCCTCGCCGTGGTCCGCGCAGATGCTGGAGTCGTTCGGCGCCGACAGCTCCGGGATCGCCCTGGCCTTCCTGGTGCACGGGCTGACGTACGCCGTGTTCATGCTGCTGGGTGTGCTTCTGGTCCGGGTTCCGAGCAGTGCCCCAGGGGCGCGGGGAACTGCGCGACCGGCCCCCACCGGCCCGCAGGTCTCCGCGAACCAAGCCATCCGCACGCCGCAGTTCTGGTGCCTGTGGATCGTGCTCTGCATGAACGTCACCGCGGGCATCGGCATCCTGGAGAAGGCCGCCCCGATGATCACGGACTTCTTCGCGGACTCCTCCACGCCCGTGTCGGTGACGGCCGCCGCGGGCTTCGTCGCGCTGCTGTCGGCGGCGAACATGGCGGGACGCATCGGCTGGTCCTCGACGTCCGACCTGATCGGCCGCAAGAACATCTACCGCGTCTACCTGGGCGTCGGTGCGCTGATGTACGCGCTCATCGCCCTGTTCGGCGATTCCTCCAAACCGCTGTTCGTCCTGTGCGCACTGGTGATCCTGTCCTTCTACGGCGGCGGCTTCGCGACCGTACCGGCGTACCTGAAGGACCTGTTCGGCACGTACCAGGTCGGTGCCATCCACGGGCGGCTGCTCACCGCCTGGTCCACGGCGGGTGTGCTCGGGCCGCTCATCGTCAACTGGATCGCCGACCGGCAGGAGGAGGCCGGCCGGCACGGCGCGTCCCTGTACGGGCTGTCGTTCGTCATCATGATCGGGCTGCTCGTCGCCGGCTTCGTCGCCAACGAACTCGTCCGGCCCGTCCACCCGCGCCATCACATCCCGGCACCGAAGGAGGCCGCGCATGTCCAGCGACAGCAGTCAGAGTCCGCCTAGCACGGACCGGCGGTGGCTGATCGCCTTCGCCTGGGTATGGGTGGGCCTGCCACTCGCCTACGGCCTGTACGAGCTGGTCCGCAAGGCGACCCAGCTGTTCACCGGCTAGGCAGCGGGTCAGGTGACAGGTGCTCGGTCGCCCGAAGTCCTGACCGAAGCTGACAACGCGGGCACCTGTTTCCTGTCACCTTGCCCGCCGTCGTACCGGCGAGTCACTGATCAGACTGGTGGATCCCGCTACCCAAGTTCCAACGAGGGGGACCATCCACATGATCGGCTCGCGCATCGCCGCCGTCGGCCACTACCAGCCCGCCAAGGTGCTCACCAACGAGGACCTGGCGGGCCTGGTCGACACCAGTGACGAGTGGATCAGGAGCCGCGTGGGCATCCGCACCCGCCACATCGCCGGCCCCGACGAACCCGTCGACGAGCTGGCCGCCCACGCCGCCGCCAAGGCCCTCGCGGCGGCCGGGCTGACCCCCGCCGACATCGACCTGGTGCTGGTCGCCACCTCCACCGCCATCGACCGCTCGCCCAACACCGCCGCCCGGGTCGCGGCCCGCCTCGGCATCCCGCAGGCCGCCACCATGGACCTCAACGTGGTGTGCGCCGGGTTCACCCACGCCCTGGCCACCGCCGACCACGCCGTCCGCGCGGGGGGCGCGAGCCGGGCCCTGGTCATCGGGGCCGACAAGATGTCCGAGGTGACCGACTGGAGCGACCGCACGACGTGCGTGCTCGTCGGCGACGGGGCCGGCGCCGCGGTCGTGGAGGCGGCCGACGAGACCGCCATCGGACCGGTGCTGTGGGGTTCGGTGCCCGAGATGGGCAACGCCGTGCGGATCGAGGGCACGCCGCCGCGTTTCGCGCAGGAGGGGCAGAGCGTCTACCGCTGGGCGACGACGCAACTGCCGCCCATCGCGCGGCGGGCGTGCGAGCGGGCCGGACTGGAGCCGGCGGACCTCGCGGCGGTCGTACTGCATCAGGCCAATCTGCGCATCATCGAACCCCTCGCGGAGAAGATCGGCGCCGTGAACGCGGTCGTCGCGCGCGATGTCACGGAGTCCGGCAACACGTCGGCCGCGAGCATCCCGCTCGCCCTGTCCAAGCTGGTCGAACAGGGTGCGATCGCCACGGACGACCCGGTCCTGCTGTTCGGCTTCGGCGGGAACCTGTCGTACGCCGGGCAGGTCGTCCGCTGCCCCTGAGTCCGCGTCCGAGCCCGCGTCGCGGTGTGACGCGGTCAACTGTCCGTAACCCTGGCTGTTGTGCGCCGTAGACTGTAGACGAAAGACAATCAATACTGACGCCACGGCTACACCGGCTTCCGCCGCGCTGTGCACGGCCCTGCCGAGGAGGGGGACCGCGATGCTGTCGACAGGACTGCCCCAGGGGGCGGTACCCAAGCTGGAACGCCCGGGTCCGCTGCGCGACCGTGTCTACGAGGCGCTGCTCGAACTCATCACCACCCGTGCCCTCCAGCCCGGTCAGCACCTCGTGGAGAGCGAACTCGCCGGGCATCTGGGGGTCTCCCGGCAGCCGGTGCGCGAGGCGTTGCAGCGGCTCAACACCGAGGGGTGGGTCGATCTGCGGCCCGCCCAGGGCGCGTTCGTGCACGAGCCGACGGAGGAGGAGGCCGACCAGCTCCTCACGGTCCGTACGCTCCTGGAGGCCGAGGCGGCCCGGCTCGCCGCGGCGGGCGCGGACAGCGCCGGCATCGCGGCGCTGGAAGCGCTGTGCACGGAGGGTGAGAAGGCCGTCGAGGCGGACGACGTGGACGGGGCCGTCGCCATGAACGCCCGCTTCCACGCGAAGATCATGGAGCTCGCCGGCAACGCCGTCCTCGCCGAACTGGCCGCCCAGGTCGACCGCCGCGTCCGCTGGTACTACACGCCGGTCGCCCGCCAGCGGGGCCACCAGTCCTGGATCGAGCACCGCGCACTCATCGCCGCGATCACCGAGCGCGACGAACAGCGGGCCACGCACCTGATGCGCGAACACACCGAGCACACGAGGCGCTCGTACCACGCGCGGGAGCGCTCGTAGGCCTCAGCCGGCGGGGCTAGTCCCGTCTGAGCTCGCACCCCTCGCCTTTGTCCTGTGAGTGGAAAAAGTAGAGGGCAATTCCTGCGTGACTTCTTCCCACCTTCGGCAGCCGCTGCTACGTTCCCTCCGAAAGCAAGCCACTGATGTGGCGGAAAACCGGCGCGCACAGGCCGATTGAGGCGGGGAGGGGCTCGTGAGACGTATGACCGCACGACCCGGGAACGCCCACCAGGCCCGACTGCTCAAGCTGCTGCGCGACGGCGGCCCCAACTCCCGTGCCCAGCTGGGCGACCAGGTCGACCTCTCGCGGTCCAAGCTCGCCGTGGAGGTGGACCGGCTGCTGGAGACGGGGCTGGTCGTGGCCGACGGACTCGCCGCCTCGCGCGGCGGCCGCCGCTCCCACAACATCCGGCTCAACCCCGGGCTGCGCTTCCTCGGCGTCGACATCGGCGCGACCTCGGTCGACGTCGCCGTCACCAACGCCGAACTGGAGACGCTCGGGCACCTCAACCACCCCATGGACGTGCGCGAGGGCCCGGTCGCGGTCTTCGAGCAAGTCCTGGCCATGGCCGCCAAGTTGAAGGCCTCGGGGCTCGCGGAGGGGTTCGACGGCGCCGGCATCGGCGTCCCGGGCCCGGTCCGCTTCCCCGAGGGCATTCCGGTGGCCCCGCCGATCATGCCGGGCTGGGACGGCTTCCCCGTGCGGGAGGCGCTCAGCCAGGAACTCGGCTGCCCGGTCATGGTCGACAACGACGTGAACCTCATGGCGATGGGGGAGCAGCACGCGGGCGTCGCCCGCACCGTCGCCGACTTCCTCTGCGTCAAGATCGGCACGGGCATCGGCTGCGGCATCGTCGTCGGCGGTGAGGTCTACCGCGGTACGACGGGCAGCGCCGGCGACATCGGGCACATCCAGGCCGTGCCCGACGGCCGTCCCTGCGCCTGCGGCAACCGGGGCTGCCTGGAGGCCCACTTCAGCGGGGCGGCCCTCGCCCGGGACGCCACGGAGGCCGCCCAGCAGGGGCTCTCCGCCGAACTGGCCTCGCGGCTGGAGACAGGCGGCGGGCTCACGGCCGTCGACGTAGCCGCCGCGGCCGCCGCGGGCGACGCCACCGCACTCGACCTGATCCGCGAGGGCGGCAACCGCACCGGCCAGGTCATCGCCGGCCTGGTCAGCTTCTTCAACCCGGGCCTGGTGGTGATCGGCGGCGGGGTGACCGGCCTCGGCCACACCCTGCTCGCCGCGATCCGCACCCAGGTCTACCGCCAGTCGCTGCCGCTGGCGACGGGCAACCTGCCCATCGTCCTGGGCGAGTTGGGACCGGCCGCCGGAGTCACCGGCGCGGCCCGGCTCATCAGCGATCACCTGTTCTCACCCGCGTAAGCACTCAGTTCGGTACGGCTTCTCACTCGCGTAAGCGCTCAGTTCAGTACGGCTTCTCACTCGCGTAAGCGCTCAGTTCAGTACGGCGTACCAGCACCGCGCTCTGCTTTGCCCTGCCCTGCAACCGGCCCGCACGCCCGCCAAGGGGAATTCGCATGGCACCAGAACCACCGCTGCTCAGCATGTCCGGCATCACCAAGTCGTTCCCCGGAGTCCGGGCCCTCGACGGCGTCGATCTCGACGTCCAGGCCGGCGAGGTGCACTGTCTGCTCGGCCAGAACGGCGCCGGGAAATCGACCCTTATCAAGGTCCTGGCCGGCGCCCACCAGCCCGACACCGGCGAGATCCGCTGGCGCGGCGAGCAGGTCACACTCCGCTCGCCGATCGCCGCCATGCGGCTCGGCATCGCGACCATCTACCAGGAACTCGACCTGGTGGAGCACCTGTCGGTCGCCGAGAACGTCCACCTGGGCCACGAGCCGACCGCCGCCGGTTTCGTCGTCCGCGGGAAGGCCGCCAAGGAGTCGACGGCCGCTCTGCTCAAGCGACTCGGACACGCGGAGATCGATCCGGCCCGGCTCGTCGGGGAGTTGTCCGCTGCGCAGCAGCAGATCGTGTCCATGGCCCGGGCGCTCTCCCACGACGTGCGGCTCATCGTGATGGACGAGCCGTCCGCCGCCCTCGACCCCGACGAGGTCGACAACCTCTTCCGCATCGTCGGCGCCCTCACCGCCGCCGGTGTCGCCGTCGTCTACATCTCGCACCGCCTGGAGGAGATCCGGCGCATCGGCGACCGGGTGACCGTGCTCAAGGACGGGCGGGCCGTGGCGAACGGACTGCCGGCGAAGACGACCCCCACCCGCGAGGTCGTCGCCCTGATGACGGGCCGCAACGTCGAGTACGTCTTCCCCGACCGCCCCGCCTCCCCGCCGCCCGGCGAACCCGTGCTGAAGGTCCAAGGGCTGTCGCGGCAAGGGGAGTTCGAGCCCCTCGACCTGGAGGTACGGCCGGGCGAGATCGTGGGCCTGGCCGGACTCGTCGGCTCGGGCCGCTCCGAGATCCTGGAGACCGTCTACGGCGCCAGGAAACCGACGTCCGGTCAGGTGCTGGTCGACGGCAAGCCGTTGAAGCCCGGCAGCGTCCGGGCCGCGGTCCGGGCCGGACTCGGGCTCGCCCCGGAGGAACGCAAGGCGCAGGCCCTGCTGATGCTGGAGTCCGTCACCCGCAACGTGTCGGTCTCCTCCATGTCCCGCTTCTCGCGCGGCGGCTGGATCGACCGGGGCGCCGAACTCGGCGCCGCCCGCGCCGCGACCCGCGAACTGTCGCTCAGGCCCGACAACCCGTCCGTGCCGGTGCGCACCCTGTCCGGCGGCAACCAGCAGAAAGCCGTCCTGGCCCGCTGGCTGCTGCGCGGCTGCAAGGTGCTGCTGCTCGACGAACCCACCCGCGGTGTCGACGTCGGCGCCCGCGCCGAGCTCTACGCGGTCGTCCGCCGGCTGGCCGACGAAGGCCTCGCCGTGCTGCTGGTCTCCAGCGAGGTGCCCGAGGTGCTCGGCCTCGCCGACCGCGTCCTGGTGCTGCGCGAGGGCCGTGTCGTCCACACGGCACCCGCGCGCGAACTCGACGAACACCGCGTACTCGACCTGGTCATGGAAGGAAGTCCGGCGTCATGACGCAGCCCGTCTCCCCGCCGCGGGACAGCATCACCGACAAGGTGCCCCAGGACCGGCCCACGGCCTGGCGCGGCCTGCTGGCCCGCACCGACGTCCGCACCCTGTCCCTGCTCGGTGTGCTCGCCGTGCTGATCCTCATCGGCGGCATCACCAAGCCCGACGAGTTCCTCGACACCCGCAACCTGCAACTCGTCCTCACCCAGGCGTCCGTGATCGGTGTCGTCACCGTCGGCATGACCTTCGTCATCGTCTCCGGCGGCATCGACCTGTCGGTCGGCGCCATCGTCGCCCTCGCCTCGGTGTGGGCGACCACGGTGGCCACCCAGGAGTACGGCTTCGCCGGCATCCTCTTCACGGCGGTCGTCGTCGGAGTTGGCTGCGGCCTGGTCAACGGGGTACTCATCGCCTACGGCGCCATGGTGCCCTTCATCGCCACCCTCGCCATGCTGGCCTCCGCCCGCGGCCTCTCCCTGCAGATCACCGACGGCAAGACGCAGATCGTGACCGTGCCCTCCGTCCTCGACCTGGGCGAACGCGACGCCTACGTCCTCGGCATCCCGCCCCTGGTGCTGGTCTTCGCGGTCGTCACCGTCATCGGCTGGCTGGTGCTCAACCGCACCACCTTCGGCCGCCGCACGGTCGCCGTCGGCGGCAACCCGGAGGCCGCCCGGCTCGCCGGCATCGACGTCCGCCGCCAGCGGCTCTACCTCTACCTGCTGTCCGGGCTGTGCTGCGGCATCGCCGCCTTCCTGCTGATCGTCCTGTCCGGCTCCGGACAGAACACCAACGGCAACCTCTACGAACTCGACGCCATCGCCGCCGCGATCATCGGCGGCACCCTCCTGACCGGCGGCCGGGGCACCATCACCGGCTCCGTGCTCGGCGTCCTGATCTTCACCACGATCACCAACATCTTCGCCCTGAACAACCTGCAGAGCGACGTCCAGCAGATCGCCAAGGGCGCGATCATCGTCGCCGCCGTGCTGGTCCAGCGCCGTACCGCGAGCACGACCTGAGGAAAGGGTTCACCGCCATGACCGAGATCACGAGCCGCAGAGGACTGCTCTTCGGAGCCGCCGCCGTCTCCGCCGGTGCCCTCCTCACGGGGTGCACGAGCAACGAGCCCTCCGACTCCAAGGACGAGCCGGCCGGGAACGACCAGCCCGCCGCTGACGACAAGCCCGGCAAGCAGGTCACCATCGGTTTCGCCGGACCGCAGGCCGACCACGGCTGGCTCAACGCCATCAACGACAACGCCAAGAAGCGGGCCGAGAAGTACTCCGACGTCACCCTGGAGATCACCGAGGGCTCCAACGACACCGCCCAGCAGATCGGCCAGATCGAGACCCTCATCAACAAGAAGGTCGACGTCCTGGTCGTGCTCCCCGCCGACGGCAAGGCCCTCACCCAGGTCGGGCTGAAGGCGATGCGCGCGGGCATCCCCGTCGTCAACCTCGACCGGATCTTCAACACCCCGCAGGCGTACCGCTGCTGGATCGGCGGCGACAACTACGGCATGGGCCTCAACGCCGGCCACTACATCGGCGAGAAGCTCAAGGGCAAGTCCGGCGCCCGCGTCATCGAGCTGGCCGGCCTGGACAACCTGGAGCTGACCAAGCAGCGCACCCAGGGCTTCGACGACGCCCTGAAGAACTACCCCAACATCAAGAAGGTCGCCCGCCAGGCCGCCGAGTTCACCGTCGAGTCCGGGCAGGCCAAGATGGCCCAGCTGCTCCAGGCCCAGTCGAAGTTCGACGCGCTGTGGAACCACGACGACGACCAGGGCGTGGGCGCGCTGCGCGCCATCGAGCAGGCCGGGCGCGACGACTTCCTGATGGTCGGCGGCGCGGGCGCCCTGTCCGCCTTCCAGGCCATCAAGCAGGACAGCGGCGTGCTGAAGGCGACCGTCCTCTACCCGCCGACCATGGCCGCCTCCGCGATCGACCTCGCCCGCGCCCTCGGACAGGGCAAGGGCATCGGCGGCATGGCCGAGTTCGAGATCCCGGCGTCCATCACCCTCTACTCGGCCGTCGTCGACAAGACCAACGTCGACCAGTACATGCCCACCGGCTTCCGGTGACCGCTTCCGCCCGCACCCCCCACGTGCGCCACCCCGACCAGGACGAGGAGGACACCCGTATGGGACAGCCGCAGCAGCAGTCAGATGGGACCGAGGCAGGCAAGCCACCCCTGCGCGTGGGAATGGTCGGCTACGCCTTCATGGGCGCCGCCCACTCCCAGGGCTGGCGCACCGCGGGCCGCGTCTTCGACCTGCCGCTGAACCCCGTGCAGACCGCGATCTGCGGCCGGGACGCCACCGCCGTACGGGCGGCGGCCGACCGCCACGGCTGGGCGTCCACCGAGACCGACTGGCGCGCCCTCGTCGAACGCGACGACATCGACCTCGTCGACATCTGCACCCCCGGCGACAGCCACGCCGAGATCGCGCTGGCCGCCCTCGCGGCCGGCAAGCACGTCCTGTGCGAGAAGCCGCTGGCCAACACCGTCGAGGAAGCCACCACGATGGCGCGGGCCGCCGAAGAGGCCCACCGGCGCGGGCAGGTGGCGATGGTCGGCTTCAACTACCGCCGGGTCCCGGCCACCGCCCAGGCCCGCCGCATGGTCGCCGAGGGCCGCCTCGGCGCACTGCGGCACGTGCGCGTGACGTACCTCCAGGACTGGCTGGTCGACCCGCAGTTCCCGCTGACCTGGCGGCTGCGCAAGGAGCAGGCCGGCTCCGGTTCGCTCGGCGACCTCGGCGCGCACATCATCGACCTCGCGCAGTACCTGGTGGGGGAGCGGCTGGCGGGCGTCTCCGCGCTGACGGAGACCTTCGTACGGCAGCGGCCCCTGCCCACCGGCGCCACCAGCGGCCTGTCCGCCGTCTCGGCCGCCGGCACGGGGGAGGTCACCGTGGACGACGCCGCCCTGTTCACGGCCCGCTTCCCCTCCGGCGCCCTCGCCTCCTTCGAGGCCACCCGCTACGCCACCGGCCGCAAGAACGCCCTGCGCATCGAACTCAACGGGGAGAGCGGCTCGCTCGCCTTCGACCTGGAACGGCTCAACGAACTGTCCTTCCACGACGGCACCGAACCCGGCGCGGAGGCCGGCTTCCGCCGCATCCTCGTCACCGAACCCGACCACCCCTACCTGGACGCCTGGTGGCCGCCGGGCCACGGCCTCGGCTACGAGCACACCTTCGTCCACCAGGCCCGCGACCTCGTCCACGCCATCGCCGAGGGCCGCCGCCCCGAACCCTCCTTCGCCGACGGGCTCCAGGTGCAGCGCGTGCTCGCGGCCGTGGAGGAGAGTGCCGAGAAGAACTCCGTCTACACGCCGATCGCGGTCTGAGGAGGCTGACGCGCATGCCGCGCACATTCACTCTGTTCACCGGCCAGTGGGCCGACCTGCCGCTGGAGGAGGTCTGCCGGCTCGCCCGCGACTTCGGCTACGACGGGCTCGAACTCGCCTGCTGGGGCGACCACTTCGAAGTCGACAAGGCACTCTCCGACCCCGGGTATCTCGACGGCCGCCGGGCCCTGCTCGACAAGTACGGCCTCAAGTGCTGGGCCATCTCCAACCACCTGGTCGGACAGGCCGTCTGCGACGCCATCATCGACGAACGCCACCAGGCGATCCTGCCGGGAGAGATCTGGGGCGACGGCGACCCGGAAGGGGTCCGGCAGCGGGCCGCGGACCGCATGAGGGACACCGCCCGCGCCGCGGCCGCCTTCGGCGTCGACACCGTCATCGGCTTCACCGGCTCCGCCATCTGGCACCTGGTCGCCATGTTCCCGCCCGCCCCCGACGCGATGATCGAGCGGGGCTACCAGGACTTCGCCGACCGCTGGAACCCGATCCTGGACGTCTTCGACGCGGAGGGCGTCCGGTTCGCGCACGAGGTCCACCCCAGCGAGATCGCCTACGACTACTGGACCACGCAGCGCGCCCTGGAGGCCGTCGGCAACCGCCCCGCGTTCGGCCTGAACTTCGACCCTTCGCACTTCGTGTGGCAGGACCTCGACCCGGTCGGCTTCCTCTGGGACTTCCGCGACCGCATCTACCACGTCGACTGCAAGGAGGCCCGCAAGCGCCTCGACGGACGCAACGGCCGGCTCGGCTCCCACCTGCCCTGGGGCGACCCCAGGCGCGGCTGGGACTTCGTCTCCGCCGGGCACGGTGACGTCCCCTGGGAGGACGTCTTCCGGATGCTGCGCTCCATCGGCTACCAGGGCCCGATCTCGGTCGAGTGGGAGGACGCCGGCATGGACCGGCTGCAGGGCGCCCCCGAGGCCCTGACCCGCCTCAAGGCGTTCGACTTCGAACCACCCAGCGCGTCCTTCGACGCCGCGTTCAACAGCTGAACCACGCACTCCCCGCAGGTCGGGGACGGGGACCGGTTCCACCGCCGGCCCCCCCTCCGACCTGCCCGGATCCCGCTTTGTCCTGAGCGGGGAGAAAGCTCAACCGAACCCGATCCAAGGGGTGTTCGCCCCGGACGGACGCAGTTACCTTCCTTGAAGCGTTCAGGACACACGCACCTCCGGGGTGACGGCGCACCCCGGCGCCCGCACCGCACGTCTTCGCACCCGTTCCGTACGGCCCACCCCGTTCCCGGAGGGACTTCGTGCACAGAACCAGACCCGGAAACACCCGCACCCCCAGGCGGCCCAGGCTGCGCACCGCCGTCGCCCTGTTCACCGGCCTGCTCCTCGCCGTGGGAACCCCGGCCACCGTCGCCGGAGCCCAACCCGGCCAAGCGGGACAGGACGTACCGGCGGCCGCAGAGGGCCAGTTCCAGCAGGTGCCGCTCGCCAAGGGCGAACCCGAGACGGGCGAGCCGATGTCGCTCGCCGTGCTCCCGGACCGCAGCGTCCTGCACACCTCGCGCGACGGCACGCTGCGCCTCACCGACCAGGGCGGCGTCACCAAGGTCGCCGGCAAGATCCCCGTCTACAGCCACGACGAGGAAGGCCTCCAGGGCGTCGGCATCGACCCGGACTTCAAGAACAACCGGGCGATCTACCTCTACTACGCCCCGCCGCTCGACACCCCCGCGGGCGACGCCCCGGAGACCGGCACCGCCGAGGACTTCAAGAAGTTCGACGGCGTCAACCGCCTGTCCCGCTTCGTGCTGAACGCCAACGGCACGCTGAACATGGCCAGCGAGAAGAAGGTCCTCGACGTCGCGGCCTCCCGCGGCACCTGCTGCCACGTCGGCGGCGACATCGACTTCGACGCGGACGGCAACCTCTACCTGTCGACCGGCGACGACACCAACCCCTTCGCCTCCGACGGCTACACGCCGATCGACGACCGGCCGAACCGCAACCCGGCCTTCGACGCCCGCCGCAGCTCGGCCAACACCAACGACCTGCGCGGCAAGATCCTCCGCATCAAGGTCGCCGAGGACGGCTCGTACACCATCCCGGAGGGCAACCTCTTCGCCCCCGGCGCCGAGAAGACCCGGCCCGAGATCTACGCGATGGGCTTCCGCAACCCGTTCCGGATGAGCGTCGACGACAAGACCGGCATCGTGTACGTCGGCGACTACGGCCCCGACGCGGGCGCCGCCGACCCCAAGCGCGGCCCGGCGGGACAGGTCGAGTTCGCCAAGGTGACCAAGGCGGCCAACTTCGGCTGGCCCTTCTGCACCGGCGCCAACGACGCCTACGTCGACTACGACTTCGCCACCAAGGAGTCCGGCGAGAAGTTCGACTGCGATGCCCCGAAGAACACCTCGCCGTACAACACCGGCCTGGTCGACCTGCCGCCCGCGCAGGCCGCCTGGATCCCCTACGACGACGGCTCCGTGCCCGAGTTCGGCACCGGCTCCGAGTCACCGATGGCCGGCCCGGTCTACCGCTACGACCCCGAGCTCGACTCCAGCGTGAAGTTCCCCGAGGCCTACGACGGCGACTTCTTCGCGGGTGAGTTCGGCCGCCGGTGGATCAAGCGGATCGAGCAGAACGACGACGGCTCCGTGGCGAAGATCAACGACTTCCCGTGGACCGGCACCCAGATCATGGACATGGAGTTCGGCCCCGACGGCGCGCTCTACGTCCTCGACTACGGCGTCTCCTGGTTCCAGGGCGACGAGAACTCCGCGCTCTACCGGATCGAGAACGCCGAGGACGGCTTCTCGCCGATCGCCGAGGTGAGCGCCGACAAGACGTCCGGCGCGGCCGGCCTGAAGGTCAAGTTCACCGGCTCCGCCAAGGACGCCGACTCCCCGGACCTCACCTACAGCTGGGACTTCGGCGACGGCACCAAGGGCGAGGGCCTCAACCTCACCCACAAGTACAAGAAGGTCGGCACCTACAGCGCCACCTTCACCGCGAAGGACCCCGAGGGCAACACTGGCAACGCCAGCGTCCGGATCGTGGTCGGCAACACCGAGCCCAAGGTGCGGATCGACGTCCCCGGCAACGGCACCCTGGCCGAATTCGGCAAGCCCGTCCCGTTCAAGGTGACCGTCACCGACCCAGAGGAGACCGTCGACTGCTCCAAGGTCAAGGTCGTCTACAGCCTCGGCCACGACTCCCACGCCCACGAGCTGACCAGCGAGATGGGCTGCGAGGGCACCCTGAAGCCGCCCCCCGGTGACGGCGGCCACGACCCCAACGCCGACATCTACGGCGTCGTCGGCGCCGGCTACACCGACGGCGGGGCGAACGGCCAGGAGGCCCTGACCGGCACCGCCCGCACCGTGCTCCAGCCGCTGCACCGCCAGGGCGAGCACTTCACCACCCAGTCGGGCGTGTCGGTCATCGAGAAGACCGGCGCCAACGGCGGCAAGACCGTTGGCGACATCGACGACGGCGACTGGATCTCCTTCAGCCCCTACCGGTTCGACGGGCAGAAGAAGATGACCGTGCGGGCCTCCTCCGGCGGCGCTGGCGGCTTCATCGAGCTGCGCACCGGCTCGCCCGACGGTCCGCTGCACGGATCGGCGTACATTCCGCCGACCGGCGGCTGGGAGAGCTTCCAGAACGTCGACGTGCCGCTGCGGTCGCTCCCCAAGAAGACCACCGACATCTACCTGGTCTTCAAGGGCGGCGAGGGCGCGCTGTACGACGTGGACGACTTCGAGTTCTCCAAGGAGCCGTTCAAGGGCGGCAAGAAGGTCCTGGTCTTCTCCAAGACCGCCGGCTTCCGCCACGACTCCATCCCGGCCGGCATCGCCGCGCTGAAGGAACTGGGCGGCCCGGCCGGCATCACGGTCGACGCCACCGAGGAGGCGAAGCAGTTCACCACGGCCAACCTCGCCAAGTACGACGCGGTCGCCTTCCTGTCCACCACCGGTGATGTCCTCAACGCCGAGCAGCAGCAGGCGTTCGAGAACTACGTGAAGAACGGCGGCGGCTACATGGGCATCCACGCCGCCGCCGACACCGAGTACGACTGGGAGTTCTACGGCGGCCTCGTCGGCGCCTACTTCGACTCGCACCCGGCCATCCAGAAGGCCACCGTCCGCGTCGAGGACCACGACCACCCGTCGACCGCGCACCTGGACGACGCCTGGGAGCGCACCGACGAGTGGTACAACTACCGCACCAACCCGCGCGAGCAGGCCAAGGTCCTCGCCACCCTGGACGAGACGACGTACCAGGGCGGGAACATGAAGGGTGACCACCCGATCGCCTGGTGCCAGAGCTACGGCGGCGGCCGGTCCTTCTACACCGGCGGAGGCCACACCAAGGAGTCCTACGCCGACGAGGCCTTCCGCGCCCATCTGCTCGGCGGCCTGAAGTACGCCACCGGCCAGGTGAAGGCGGACTGCAAGCCGAGCAAGGACTACCGGAAGATCTTCAACGGCCAGACCCTGGACGGCTGGAAGCAGGCCGGCCCCGGCAAGTTCAACGTCAAGGACGGCACCCTGGAGACCGAGGGCGGCATGGGCCTGCTCTGGTACCAGGCCAAGGAGCTGAAGTCGTACTCCCTCAAGCTCGACTGGAAGATGCGGGGCGACGACAACTCCGGGATCTTCGTGGGCTTCCCGGCCTCCGACGACCCCTGGTCCGCGGTGAACAAGGGCTACGAGATCCAGATCGACGCCACGGACGCGGCCGACCGCACCACGGGCTCCGTCTACTCGTTCAAGTCGGCGAACATCAAGGCCCGTGACCAGGTCCTGCGGCCGCCCGGCCAGTGGAACTCCTACGAGATCAAGGTCCAGGGCGAACGCCTCCAGGTGTTCCTCAACGGAGTCAAGATCAACGACTTCACCAACAAGGACCCCCAGCGGAGCCTGACCGACGGCTACATCGGCCTCCAGAACCATGGCGCCGACGACCAGGTCTCCTTCCGCGACATCCAGTTGAAGGAACTGCCCGTCACGGGTGGCTGAGAGCGGCGGCGGGCGGGGGACGCCGGACCCCCGCCCGCCGTCTCCCGTCCCTCCCCCCGGGTTCGCGCACGATCAGGAGGCTGCACATGTCCGCGTCCCTCTCCCGACCGCGTGTGGGGGTGTGGCTGATCGGAGCCCGCGGCTCCGTCGCCACCACCGTCGTCACCGGGTGCGCCGCCGTCGCCGCGGGACTGCACCCGCCCACCGGCATGGTGACCGAGACACCGGCGTTCACCGACAGTGGTCTGCCCACGCTGTCCGACCTCGTCTTCGGGGGCCACGACACCGTCGACTGCCCCCTGCCCAAACGCGCCGAGACCCTGACCGCCGGCGGCGTCCTCCCGCCGGGCATCGCCACCGCGGTCGCCGCCGAACTCGCCGCCGCCGACCGGGAGATCAGGCACGGTGGCCCCACTCCGGGGGACACCAGGAGCGAGGCCGAACTGATCACGGCCTTCGCCGACGACATCCGCGACTTCATCCACCGCCATGAACTGGAGCGGGCCGTGGTGGTGAACGTCGCCTCCACCGAACCCGCCTGCCAGGGGCCCGACGCCCCGCTGCCGGCCAGCACCCTGTACGCGCTGGCGGCCCTGCGCGCGGGCTGCCCCTACGTCAACTTCACCCCCTCCGAGGGCATGCACCACCCCGTCGCCGCCCGCGAGGCCGAACGCAGCGGCCTGCCGTACGCCGGCCGCGACGGCAAGACCGGCCAGACCCTCCTGCGCTCGGTGCTGGGCCCGATGTTCGCCCAGCGGGCCCTGACCGTCCGCGCCTGGTCCGGCACGAACCTGCTCGGCGGCGGCGACGGCGCCGCCCTGGCCGACCCGGCCGCCGCGGCGGCCAAGAACGCCGGCAAGGAACGCGTCCTCACCGCCACCCTCGGCACCACTCCCCAGGGCGAGACCCACATCGACGACGTCCCTGCCCTCGGCGACTGGAAGACCGCCTGGGACCACATCGCCTTCGACGGCTTCCTCGGCACGCGCATGATCCTCCAGACCACCTGGCAGGGCTGCGACTCCGCCCTGGCGGCCCCCCTCGTCCTCGATCTGGCCCGCCTGACCGCCCGGGCCCACGAGTCGGGCCTGTCCGGCCCGCTCGACGCCCTCGCCTTCTACTTCAAGGACCCGGTGGGGGACGCGCCGTCGGCCCTGTCCGAACAGTACGAGGCACTGGTCGGCTTCGCCGGGAGCCTCAGGGGAGCGGGGGCGATGGGCCCGGCGGGGCGGGGAGGCCCGGCGGAGCCGGGAGGCCCGTCGGGGCCGGCCGGGTCGGGGGAGGGCGCGGGTCTTCGGCAGGGGGTAGGTGCGGACGCGGGTCTCCGGCAGGGCGCGGGTCTCCGGCAGGGCGTGGATGAGGGCCGCGGGCTCGGCCGGGCGTACGCCCCCACCCACGAGCACGGACACGGGCCCGCGGCCCAGGGGATGGAGGGCCTTCGGTGAGGTGGCGAGAACGCCCTTGCGGAGCCTCGGGCAGCACGGATGACACCTCCCTTGGAAGGGACGCCGACGGCACGGCCCCCTGCGGCGGCACCGGCCGCCCCGCACGCGCACGCGCCTGGGCCGAACTCCTGCGGCTCCCGGCCCTGTTCAGTGTGCCCGGCGACGCACTCGCCGGTACGGCCGCCGTGGGCGCACCGCCCAACGCCCGCACTCTGCTCGCCATCGGCTCCTCCCTCTGCCTGTACGAGGCCGGCATGGCCCTCAACGACTGGGCGGACCGCGAGGTGGACGCCGTCGAACGCCCCCACCGCCCCCTGCCCTCCGGCCGTATCCGCCCCGCCGCCGCGCTCACGGCGGCCTGTGCCCTCACCGGAGCCGGACTGGCTCTGGCCGCCCGCGCCGGCCGCCCGGCCCTGGCCGTCGCCGCGCCCCTGGCGGCGACCGTCTGGGCGTACGACCTCGCCCTGAAGCACACCCCCGCCGGACCCGTGGCCATGGGCGCGGCCCGCGGACTCGATCTGCTCCTGGGAGCCGCGGCCACCACCGGCCGTACCCGCCAGGCCCTGCCCTCCGCCGCCCTCCTCGGCACCCACACCCTGGCCGTCACGACGGTCTCCCGCCAGGAGGCGCGGGGCGGCTCACCTCTGGCTCCCCTGGCGGCGCTTGCGACGACGGCCCTGCTGACCCGTCTGGTGACACACCGCCCCGTGCGTCTCCCCGAAGGCGGCGGGGCAGCAGCCACCCGCGTCCCGCCGGATCTGCCGGGCCTGCTCTCCTCCCGTCCCCGACGACCTGAGCCGGGCCGACAGCCTGTGGCACACCTCACCACCGCCCTCGCAGCCGCCTACGCCGCGAGCACCGCACGCCCCTACTTCCACGCCGCCCTCAATCCCTCACCTCCTCTCACTCAGCGAGCAGTCGGCGCCGGCATCCGCGCCACGATCCCCCTCCAGGCCACCCTGACCGCCCGCTCCCGGGGGACGGCCACCGCTCTCCTCATCGCGGGCCTCGCCCCGCTCGGAGCGAGATTCGCGAGGAAGGTGAGCGTCACATGAGGTCCGACGGCATATCCTCCGACGTCCGAGCCTCTGGCAGCCGAGCCACCCCCACAGGACCGGCCCGCTCTTCGCTCCGCTTCGGCTACGGCACCAACGGCCTCGCCGACCTCCGGCTGGACGACGCGTTGCGTCTTCTCGCCGACCTCGGATACGACGGCGTCGGGCTGACCCTCGACCACATGCATCTCGACCCGCTCGCCCCCGACCTCGCCGCCCGCACCCGCCGGGTCGCCCACCGGCTGGACGCGCTCGGGCTCGGTGTCACCGTGGAGACGGGCGCCCGCTATGTGCTCGACCCGCGCCGCAAACACGGCCCCTCCCTGCTGGACCCGGACCCCGGCGACCGGGCCCGCCGTGCCGACCTCCTCCTGCGGGCCGTGCGGGTCGCGGCCGACCTCGGCGCCCACGCGGTCCACTGCTTCAGCGGGATCCTCCCGGAGGGCACCGACACGGACACCGCGTGGAAGCGCCTCGCCGAGACCCTCACGCCCGTCCTGGACGCCGCCGAGTCCGCCGGCGTTCCGCTCGCCGTCGAGCCCGAGCCTGGTCACCTCCTCGCCACCCTGGCCGACTTCCACCACCTCCGCCGCATCCTCGGCGATCCCGAACCGCTCGGCCTCACCCTCGACATCGGCCACTGCCAGTGCCTCGAACCCCTCTCTCCCGCCGACTGCCTGCGCGCGGCCGCCCCCTGGCTTCGGCACGTCCAGATCGAGGACATGCGGCGCGGCGTCCACGAGCACCTCCCCTTCGGCGACGGGGAGATCGACTTCCCGCCGGTCCTGGCGGCCCTCGCCGCCACCGGCTACCAGGGCCTGACCGTCGTCGAACTGCCCCGCCACTCCCACGCCGGCCCGCATTACGCCGGGCATTCCCTCCCGTTCCTCCGCCACGCCGAGCAGACCGCGGCCACCGCCTCACCGCACCCTGCTCCGGCCCTCCAGCAGGCCGCGCCACCCCACGGCGCTCCCTCCACCGCCCCTGAAGGGAGCAGCACCCCATGACCCACCCCCGCACCACACCACCAGCGAGAACCGACGGCTTCCAGGACACCCCGGACATCCAGAACACCCAGGCCCACAGCACCCACACCCCCCAAGCCGCCCTCGACACCGCCCTCGCCTCCTCCCTGAAAGAGCTCCGCCGCCACCTCACCGCCCATCTCGATCCCGCCGCCCGCGCCTGGCTCCAGCACGCCCTCGACGAAGCCGCCGCCCACCCCGGCATGCACGGGCCCATCTCCGCGTGGGAACTGCGTCTCGCCGAGGCCGGCCGGCGCTGCGGTGCCGCACACGCCGATGCGGCACGTGTCCTCATCCTCGACGCGGCCCGTGCCGGCACCGACGCCCTGACCCGGGTGTACTTCCAGGGCACCGCCGACGAGCGCCGTGCCGTCCTGCACGCCCTGCCCCACCTCGTGTCCGGCCCCGGCGCCCTGCCGCTCGTCGAGGACGCCCTGCGCACCAACGACACCCGGCTCCTCAGCGCCGCCGTCGGCCCCTACGCCGCCCGGCACCTGCCCCCGCACGACTGGCGCCACGCCGTGCTGAAGTGCCTGTTCACCGGCGTCCCCGTCGACCACGTGGCGGACCTGCCCCAGCGTGCCCGCGGCGACGGCGAGCTCGCCCGCATGCTGGGCGACTACGCCGCCGAACGCACCGCCGCCGGCCGCACCGTCCCCGAGGACCTGTACCGCGTCCTGGACCTGACCGAGTCCGTGACCCCGGCCCCGGGTACGGACCACCCCCACGGCAAGGAGTCCTGATGCGCATCTTCGACCCCCACATCCACATGACGTCCCGCACCACGGACGACTACGAGGCCATGTACGCCGCCGGTGTCCGCGCCGTCGTCGAGCCCTCCTTCTGGCTCGGACAGCCCCGCACCTCGCCCGCCTCCTTCCTCGACTACTTCGACTCCCTCCTCGGCTGGGAGCCGTTCCGCGCCGCCCAGTACGGCATCGCCCACCACTGCACGCTGGCGCTCAACCCCAAGGAGGCGAACGACCCCCGCTGTGTGCCCGTCCTCGACGCACTGCCCCGGTATCTCGTCAAGGACAACGTCGTGGCCGTCGGGGAGATCGGCTACGACTCCATGACCCCCGCCGAGGACACCGCCCTCGCCGCCCAGCTCCAGCTCGCCGCCGACCACGGGCTGCCCGCCCTCGTGCACACCCCGCACCGCGACAAGCTCGCCGGTCTGCGCCGCACCCTCGACGTCGTCCGGGAGTCCGCGCTGTCCCCGGAACGCGTCCTGGTCGACCACCTCAACGAGACCACCGTCAAGGAGGCCAAGGACAGCGGCTGCTGGCTGGGCTTCTCCGTCTATCCCGACACCAAGATGGACGAGGAGCGGATGATCGCGATCCTGCGCGCCTACGGTACCGAGCAGGTCCTGGTCAACTCCGCCGCCGACTGGGGAAAGAGCGACCCTCTGAAGACCCGCAAGGTCGGCGACCTGATGCTGGCCGAGGGCTTCGGCGAGGACGACGTCGACCAGGTGCTGTGGCGCAACCCCGTCGCCTTCTACGGGATCAGCGGCCGCCTGACCCTCGACGTCACCGGCACGGAGGCCACCCACGAGGGCAACTCCATCCTCCGCGGCGTACCGAAGGAGCCGGAGGAGCCGGACCTCGGGCCGGGAGACGGCGGCGAGCCGGTCCGCGTCCCCGCCGCGGGGGCGTGAACCATGCGCTTCCGCCACCCCGACGGCTCCACCGTCCACCTCGCCTACTGCACCAACGTCCACCCCGCCGAGACCCTCGACGGCGTCCTCGCCCAGCTCCGCGACCACTGCGAACCCGTCCGCCGCCGCCTGGGCCGCGACCGGCTCGGCATCGGGCTGTGGCTCGCCAGGGACGCCGCCCGCGCCCTCGACACCGACCCGTCCGCACTGCGCGGCCTGCGCACCGAGCTCGACCGGCGCGGCCTGGAGGTCGTCACCCTCAACGGCTTCCCCTATGAGGGCTTCGGCGCCGAAGAGGTCAAGTACCGCGTCTACAAGCCGGACTGGGCCGACCCCGAACGCCTCGACCACACCACCGCCCTGGCCCGCGTCCTCGCCGGGCTCCTCCCCGACGACGTCCGCGACGGCACCATCTCCACCCTGCCCCTGGCCTGGCGCACCGCGTACGACGACGAGCGCGCACAGACCGCCCGCACCGCCCTGCGCACCCTCGCCGAACGCCTCGACGCCATCGAGGAACTGACCGGCCGCTCCATCCGCGTCGGGCTGGAACCGGAACCCGGCTGCGTCGTCGAGACCACCCACGACGCCATCGCCCCGCTCACCGCGATCGCCCACGACCGCATCGGCATCTGCGTCGACACCTGCCACCTCGCCACCTCCTTCGAAGACCCGCACACCGCCCTGGACGCCCTCACCGAGGCCCGCGTCCCCGTCGTCAAATCCCAGCTCTCCGCCGCCCTGCACGCCGAACACCCCCATCTGCCCGAGGTCCGCGAGGCCCTCGCCGCCTTCGCCGAACCCCGCTTCCTGCACCAGACCCGCACGGCCACCGCCGCCGGTCTGCGCGCCACCGACGACCTCGACGAGGCCGTCGCCGGCCACGCCCTGCCCGACGGCGCACCCTGGCGCGCCCACTTCCACGTCCCTCTGCACGCGGCCCCCGCCGCACCCCTCACCTCCACACTCCCGGTCCTGAAGACCGCGCTCACCCGGCTCGTCGGCGGCCCTGTCCCGCTCACCCGCCACCTGGAGGTCGAGACCTACACCTGGCAGGCCCTCCCACCCGAGCTGCGCCCCCGCAGCCGCAGTCAGCTCGCCGAGGGCATCGCCGCCGAACTCACCCTCGCCCGCGACCTGTTGACGGACCTCGGCCTGAAGGAGCTGCCATGAGCACCGGTGAGCACCCGGCCCCGGCCGCCGCGGACCGCCCCACACCGCTCCTCGTCCTCGACGTCGTCGGCCTCACCCCCCGTCTCCTCGACCACATGCCCCACCTCAAATCACTCGGCCGGTCAGGCTCCCGCGCCGCGCTGGGCACCGTCCTGCCCGCTGTCACCTGCGCCGCACAGTCCACGTTCCTCACCGGCACCATGCCCTCGGAGCACGGCATCGTCGGCAACGGCTGGTACTTCCGCGAACTCGGCGACGTCCTCCTGTGGCGCCAGCACAACGGCCTCGTGGCCGGTGACAAACTCTGGGACGCCGCCCGCCGCGCCCACCCCGGCTACACCGTCGCCAACATCTGCTGGTGGTACGCCATGGGCGCCGACACCGACATCACCGTCACCCCCCGTCCGGTCTACTACGCCGACGGCCGCAAGGAACCCGACTGCTACACCAGGCCGGCCGCGCTGCACGACGAACTCACCGACAAACTCGGTACGTTCCCCCTCTTCCACTTCTGGGGCCCCGGAGCGGACCTCGTCTCCAGCCGGTGGATCATCGACGCGACCCGCCACATCATCCGCACCCGGCACCCCGACCTGACGCTCTGCTACCTCCCTCACCTCGACTACGACCTGCAGCGCTTCGGCCCCGACGACCCGCGCTCCCTGAAGGCGGCCGCCGATCTGGACGCCGCCCTGGCACCGCTCCTGGACGACGCCCGCGCCGAGGGCCGCACGGTCGTCGCACTGTCCGAGTACGGCATCACCCGGGTGGACCGGCCCGTCGACATCAACCGCGCCCTGCGCCGCGCCGGCCTGCTGGAGGTGCACACGCAGGACGGCATGGAGTACCTCGACCCGATGGCGTCCCGTGCCTTCGCGGTCGCCGACCACCAGATCGCCCACGTCTATGTGCGCCGCCCCGAGGACCTCGACGCCACCCGGGCCGCCCTCGACGGCCTGCCCGGCCTCGAGCAACTCCTCGACGACGAGGGCAAGAAGGCCCACCACCTCGACCATCCGCGCGCCGGCGAACTCGTCGCCGTGGCGGAACCCGACGCCTGGTTCACGTACTACTACTGGCTCGACGACGCCCGCGCGCCCGACTTCGCGCAGCTCGTCGAGATCCACCGCAAACCCGGCTATGACCCGGTCGAGCTCTTCATGGATCCCCTCGACCCCTACGTCAAGGTCAAGGCGGCCACCGCGCTGGCGCGCAAGAAACTCGGCATGCGCTACCGCATGGCGGTCGTGCCCTTGGACCCTTCACCTATTCGCGGCAGCCACGGCCGCCTTCCGGCGAGCAACGACGACGGTCCGCTCCTCATCTGCTCCACCCCCCGCGCTGTCGGCGACCGCGTCGCGGCCACCGATGTGAAGTCACTGCTGCTCCGACTCGCCGGTCTCGACTGAGAGGTCGTAGCCCTCAGTCCCGACTGGTCACAAGTGAAGCACTCACCACTGACAACGCCCCGCGATCACGAGGAGTTCCACGCATGAGCCGCTTCTCCCAGCCCGACCCCGAGCTCACCCACCGCCTCAGCAGACGCGGCATGCTCGGCGTGGCCGCAGGCGCCACCGCCGCCGCCCTGCTCGGTGCCGCCGCCCCCGCGACCGCCGCCACCGGCAACACGTCGGGAGCCACCGGCACGGCCTCCGGCGCCAAGGGCCGCGGCCGTCCCGTCCTGCCGCCCGGCCGCCTCGGCATCCAGCTCTACAGCCTCCGCGACAAGGTCTCCACCCTCGGCTTCGGCCCCGTCTTCGCCGAACTGGAGAAGTACGGCTACGACGAAGTCGAGTTCGCCGGCTACACCCAGGGCTCGGCCGGCCCCATCACACTCGCCCAGCTCAAGCGGCTGGCCCGCAACCACGGCCTGAACCCCATCGGCAGCCACGTCGGCTACTACTCCAGCGACCCGAACGCCTACACCTTCGCCCAGAACCTCACCAAGGTCCTCGACGACGCCCAGGCCCTCGGCCTCAAGCACATCGGCACGGCCGCCGGCCCGTTCCGCTACGGCTCGACCGTCGACGCCTGGAAGCGCGCCGCCGAGGACTTCAACACCTACGGCGCCGCGGCGAAGGCCCGGGGCATGAAGTTCTACCAGCACAACCACTCCGAGGAGTTCAGCTTCGCCACGGACAACCCGAAGGTCCGCCTCTACGACGTCCTGCTCAAGGAGACCGACCCGGACCTCGTCTACCTGGAGATGGACATCTACTGGGCGTACGTCGGCCAGTTCCGCTTCTCCAAGCGGCCCGACGGCACGCCCGCCCCGTTCGAACCGCTCAACTACGTCCTCAGGCAGCCCGACCGCTACCCGCTCTTCCACGTGAAGGACGGCGAGAGCGACCCGTCGAACCCGTACGGCTACCGCATGACCGACGTCGGCGACGGCGACATCGACTATCAGCGGTTCATCTCCGCTGTGACCCGGCTGCGCGGCCACCGCATGGCCCACCACTGGCAGGCCGAGCACGACAACCCGGCCGAGTCCTTCACGTTCGCGCGGCGCTCCAGCGCGCACCTGCACTCGCTGCGGGAGAAGTGCTGACGCCGCAGGAACATGAGGAGGCCCCTCCCCCGGCCGGGGAGGGGCCTCCTCATGTGTGGGACGGGTCAACCGTCGATTTCGCGGAGGGGACGGTGTGCGGCGCCGGACGGTGCGTGCGGGCTGCTTGCCGGGGACGGCTCCGGGGGCATGTCAGGTCGTGTCCTCGCCGAGCGGTTGCGGGTTGGGAACGACGCGGCGCTTTTCCTTGTCGCGTCCCGGCGGGGTGAGGAACAGTGCCACGCAGCCGGCGAAGAGGGAGATGGAGCCGGCCAGGATGAACGCACCGGAGTGTCCCCAGGCGCCGACGACCACGGCACCCATGCCCGCTCCCAGGCCGGAGACGAGCTTGGCGCTGTAGACCATGCCGTAGTTGGACGCGTTGTTGTTCTCACCGAAGTAGTCGGCGGTCAGTGCGGCGAACATCGGGAAGATGGCTCCGCCGCCGAAGCCGGAGATCGAGGAGAAGACCAGGAACAGCGGCAGGTTCTCGGCGTTCGCCGACCAGAGGATGCCGTACTGCGACAGGCCCAGGATGACGCACACCACGAGCAGGCACCGCTTGCGGCCGTAGAGGTCGGAGAGCCAGCCGATGACACCGCGGCCGGTGCCGTTGACGATGGCCTTCAGGGACATGGCCGTGGCGACGATCCCGCCGGCGAATCCGGCCTCCTCGCCGATCTCCACCTGGAAGGCGATGCCGAAGATGTTCACACCGGACGTACAGGCGAGGCAGAACCACATCAGGGCCACCCGGCCGGTCTTCCACGCCTCCTTGGGGGAGTACTGGCGCACCGCCGGCGGGTTCATGCGCAGCGAGCGGGCCGCACGCGGGTCCTTCGGCGGGTTGAGCGGGTCGATGTCGGAGGGCCACCAGTTCTTCGGCGGGTCCTTGAAGAAGTAGCCGGAGCACGCCACGATCCCGGCCAGGAACACACCGACCGAGACCAGCACCCAGCGGAAGTTGGTGAGGTCCATGTAGCCGTTGAAGAGGAAGACGAAGGGCACCGAGCCGTAGGCGAAACCGCCGTTGACGAAGCCGGTCTTGCCGCCCTTGCGCTCCGGATACCACTTGCCGACCATGTTGACGCAGGTGGCGTACACCATGCCCGCGCCCATACCGCTGAACATGCTGAAGCCGATGTAGGCGAAGACGACGTGCGGTGCGAAGGCCAGTGACAGGTAGCCCAGCAGCGTGCCCGCCGCGCCGCACATCATCGCCCAGCGGGCCGGGAGTTTGCCGCTCTCCCGCAGCTTGCCCGCGGGGAAGGCCACCGCGGCCTGGAAGAAGACCCACACGGTCATCATCCAGAAGATGTGCATGCTGTCCCACGCGTGTGCCGTGTGCAGGGTCTCCTCCGCGGACGCGAACGCGTACTCGGCGGAGGAGATGCCCATCATGCCGATCCAGGGCAGGATCACCATCCACTTGCGCTTGCGCCCCATGATGTCGATGTCGGTCTCACCGAGGCGGTAGACGCGGCCGTTCGCGTCGGTGACCTCCCGGTAGGGAACCGTGGTGGGCAGATCGGTCGTTGTCATGTCGTGTCGCACCCCTTGCGTCGAAAGATCTGGCCAGCGCCCCCTGTCCCATGCCTTTCGTGCGCGTGCGGGTCCCGGGGCCGGCCGACGCGCACCGTCGGCCGGCCCCCCGCTGCCTCACCTCATGTACCGCCCCCCAGCAGCCCCGCCTCCCGCGCCCAGCGGTACTTCGCGCCGAGCACGGCCACCGGCTTCTCGGTCGTGTACGGGTACGCCACGACCCCGCGCTCGAAGAGGTACTGGCAGGCCTCCTCGACCTCCACGTCCCCGGCGAGCGACGCCACGACCGGCTTCTCGATCCCCCGTTCCCGGAACTCGGCCACCACGCGCGCGGTGAGCTCCGCGAAGACCATGGGAGGAGTGACGATGGTGTGCCAGTAGCCCAGGACGAGCGCGTGGACGCGCGGATCCTCCAGACCCAGCCGGATCGTCGCCTCGTACGTCGAGGGCGGCTCGCCCCCGGTGATGTCCACCGGGTTGCCCGCGGCCCCGAAGGGCGGGATGAACCTGCGGAACGCCTCGTCCAGGTCCGGCGGGATCTCCATCAGCGACAGGCCGTTGTCCGTGACCGCGTCCGAGAGCAGCACACCGCTGCCGCCGGCACCCGTGATGATCACGACGTTGTCGCCCTTGGGGGCTGGCAGCACCGGCAACGCGCGCGCGTACTCGAGCATGTCGTTCAGCCCCGGCGCCCGGATCACCCCGGCCTGCCGCAGGATGTCGTCGTACACGGCGTCGTCGCCCGCCAGCGCGCCGGTGTGGGAACCTGCCGCCTTCGCACCCGCCGCCGTACGCCCGGCCTTCAGCACGACCACCGGCTTCTTCGGGACGGTGGCCCGCGCGGCCTCCACGAAGGCGCGCCCGTCCTTGAGGTCCTCCAGGTGCATCGCGATGCACTCGGTGTGCGGATCCTCCCCGAACCAGGTCAGCAGGTCGTCCTCGTCCAGGTCCGACTTGTTGCCGAGCCCGACGATCGCCGACACGCCCGTCTTGGTGGTGCGGGCGAAGCCGAGGATGGCCATCCCGATGCCGCCGGACTGCGAGGTCAGCGCCACCCCGCCCTTGACGTCGTACGGCGTGCAGAACGTGGCGCACAGGTCGTGCCAGGTGGAGTAGTAGCCGTAGATGTTCGGCCCCAGCAGCCGCACTCCGTGCCGCTCGGCGATCGCCACGATTTCCGCCTGGAGTTCGTGTTCACCGGTCTCGGCGAACCCGGAGGGGATCAGTACGGCGTTCGGGATGCCCTTGCGTCCCACCTCCTCCAAGGCCGAGGCCACGAACTTGGCGGGGATCGCGAAGACCGCCACATCCACCTCACCGGGAACGTCCGTGACACTCTTGTACGCCTTGCGGCCCAGAATGTCATCGGCCTTGGGATTCACCGGATGGATGTCCCCGGCGAAACCACCGTCGACGAGATTGCGCATCACGGAATTGCCGATCTTGCCCTGCTCGTTCGAGGCACCGATGACGGCGACCGAACCCGGCTGCATCAGGCGGCGCATCGACGTGAGGATCTCGTCCCGCGTGTACGTGCGGCGCTGGGCGGGCTGCGACTCGGCGAGGATGATCCGGATGTCGGCCGCCACCGCCCCCTGAGCGGTGGCGATCACCGGATTGAGGTCGACCTCCGCGATCTCCGGGAAGTCCGCGACGAGTTCCGACACCCGGCGGATCTGCTCGGCGATGGCCCACCGGTCCACGCCCGCCTGACCGCGCACCCCGCGCAGGATCTCCGCCGACCGGATCGAGTCCAGCATCGACAGCGCCTCGTCCGCGTCCACCGGAGCGAGCCGGAAGGTGACGTCCTTCAGCACCTCGACCAGCACCCCGCCGAGCCCGAACGCGACCACCTTCCCGAACGTCGGGTCCGTGACCGCCCCGACGATGACCTCCTGCCCCTTGGGCAGCAGCTCCTGCACCTGCACACCCGAGATGCGCGCCTTCGGGTCGTACGCACGGGCGTTGTCGATGATGGTGTGGAACGCGGCCCGTACGTCCGCCGCGCCCTCGACCCCGACGATCACCCCGCCGGCGTCGGTCTTGTGCAGGATGTCCGGCGAGACGATCTTCATCACGACGGGCCCGACGAAGCGCGCCGCGAACGCCACGGCTTCGTCCACGTCGGTCGCCAGCTCCTCGCCGGGTACGGCGATCCCGTACGCGTCGGCGATCACCTTGCCCTCGGGCGCGGTCAGCGCGGTCCGCCCCTCGGCCCGTACGGAGTCCAGGACGCCCCGCACCCGCAGGACCCGGTCTTCGGCCATCACGTCAGATCACTCCGTTCGACTTGAGCAGGCGCACTTCCTCGTCGCCGAGGCCGAGTTCGCCGACGTAGACCTCTTCGTTGTGCTCGCCGAGGAGAGGTGAACTGGTCACCTCGACGGGGGAGTCGGAGAGCTTGAGCGGGCTGCCGACGGTGACGAACTCGCCGCGCTCGGGGTGCGGGACGGTGACGACCATCTCGTTGGCGGCCAGCGACCGGTCCTCGATGATCTCCTTGGTGGACAGGATCGGCCCGCACGGGATGTTGTGCGCGTTGAGCCGCTCCAGCACCTCCCACTTGGGCAGCGTCGAGGACCACTCCTCGATCAGCTGGAACATCTTGTTCAGCTTGGGGAGCCGCGCCTCGGGCGTCGCCCACTCGGGGTCGTCGGCCAGTTCCGGCCGGCCGATGAGTTCGCTCATCGGGCGCCAGCCCACGGGCTGCACGATGACGTACACGTAGTCGTTCGGGCCGCCCGGCGCGCACTTGACCGCCCAGCCGGGCTGGCCGCCGCCGGACGCGTTCCCGGACCTGGGAACCTCGTCGCCGAAGTCCTCGTTGGGATATTCAGCGAGCGGCCCGTGTGCCAGGCGTTGCTGGTCCCGCAGCTTCACCCGGCACAGGTTCAGTACAGCGTGCTGCATGGCCACGTTGACCCGCTGCCCGCGCCCGGTGCGCTCCCGTTGGTAGAGCGCGGCGAGGATGCCCGCCACGGCGTGCACGCCCGTCCCCGAGTCCCCGATCTGGGCCCCCGTCGCCAGCGGCGGCCCGTCCTCGAAACCGGTGGTCGACATCGACCCGCCCATGGCCTGCGCGACGACCTCGTACGCCTTGAAGTTGGTGTACGGGCCTTCGCCGAACCCCTTGATGGAGGCATAGACGATCCGTGGATTGATCTCCTGGATGCGGTCCCAGGTGAAGCCCATCCGGTCGACCGCGCCCGGGCCGAAGTTCTCGACCATGACGTCCGAGCGCCGGATCAGCTCGGTGAGGATCTCCTTGCCGCGTTCGGTCTTGGTGTTGAGGGTGATGCTCCGCTTGTTGCAGTTGAGCATCGTGAAGTAGAGGGAGTCGACGTCCGGCAGGTCCCGCAGCTGCTTGCGCGTGATGTCGCCGGTCGGCGCCTCCAGTTTGACGACGTCCGCGCCGAGCCAGGCGAGCAGCTGGGTCGCGGAGGGCCCGGACTGGACGTGGGTCATGTCCAGGACGCGGATGCCTTCGAGGGCCTTGGTGGACGGAGCAGTCATCGGGGGCACCTCACTTGTACATGGTCTGGTTCATGGTTCCGGGGGCGTACGCGTCGGGGTCGACCCAGACGTTGATCAGGGAGGGCTTGCCGGACTCGCGGGCGCGCCGGAGGGCCGGGCCGATGTCGGCAGGGTCGCGGACCTCCTCGCCGTAACCGCCCAGCATCTGGGCGAACTTGTCGTAGTGGACGTCGCCGAGGGTGTTGCCGACCCGCTCGCGGTCCTTGCCGTATTTGGCGGCCTGGCCGTAGCGGATCTGGTTCATGGAGGAGTTGTTGCCGACGATGCCGACGAAGGGGAGGTCGTAGCGGACGAGCGTTTCGAAGTCCCAGCCGGTGAGGGAGAACGCGCCGTCGCCGAAGAGGGCCACCACTTCCTTGTCGGGCCGCGCCTGCTTGGCGGCGAGCACGAAGGGGACGCCGACGCCGAGCGTGCCCAGGGGACCCGGGTCCATCCAGTGCCCGGGCGACTTGGGCTGGACGACCTGCCCGGAGAAGGTGACGATGTCGCCGCCGTCGCCGATGTAGATCGAGTCCTCGGTGAGGAAGTCGTTGATCTCGCTGACCAGCCGGTACGGGTGGATGGGCGAGGCATCCGACCTCAGGCTCGGCAGCCGCTTCTCCAGAGCGGTCTGCTCGGCCGCGCGCAGCTCGTCCAGCCACTCCTTGCGCCTGGACGCCCCGCCGTTGACGCGTCCGGAGGCCGCCTCGCTGACCGACTTCAGCACCAGCCCCGCGTCGCCCACGATGCCGAGGTCGATGTCGCGGTTCTTGCCGACCGTGCGGTAGTCGAGGTCGATCTGGACGACGGTCGCGTCCGGTGACAGCCGCTTGCCGTAGCCCATGCGGAAGTCGAAGGGCGTACCGACGATGACGATGACGTCGGCGTTGGAGAAGGCGTACCGGCGCGACAGCTGGAAGTGGTGCGGGTCGCCGGGCGGGAGGGTGCCACGGCCGGCGCCGTTCATGTACGCCGGGATGTTCAGCGTGCGCACCAGTTCGATGGCCGCCTCGGTGCCCCGGGTCGTCCACACCTGGCTGCCGAGCAGGATGGCCGGCTTCTCGGCGTGCACCAGCAGGTCGGCGAGCTTCTCGATCGCCTCCGGGTCGCCGGCCGAGCGGGTCGACGCGCGGTAGGCGCCGGCCTGGGGCACGCGTGCCTTGGCAGCCGGCACCTTGGCGTCCAGCACGTCGCGCGGGATCTCCAGGAAGGAGGGGCCCGGCGCGCCGTGGAAGCACTCCCGGAACGCCATGGAGACCATGTCGGCCGCGCGCGCCGTGTCGGGCACGGTCGCCGCGAACTTGGTGATGGGGTTCATCATGTCGACGTGCGGCAGGTCCTGGAGGGACCCCATCTTGTGCTGGGTGAGGGCGCCCTGGCCGCCGATCAGCAGCATCGGGGACTCCGCGCGGAAGGCGTTGGCGACACCGGTGACGGCGTCGGTCGTCCCCGGTCCCGCGGTGACCACCGCGCAGCCTGGCTTGCCGGTGATGCGCGCGTAACCGTCGGCGGCGTGGGCGGCGACCTGCTCGTGACGGACGTCGACGACCTCGATGCCCTCGTCGACGCAGCCGTCGTAGATGTCGATGATGTGGCCGCCGCACAGGGTGTAGATGCGCTCGACCCCCTCGGCCTTCAGAGCCTTGGCTACGAGATGACCACCGGAAATGACGTCCTGGGTGTCGTCGGGCATGGCGAAGTCCTGTCCCTTCCTAGGGGGTTGGAACGTCTCGCGGTACATTGCATACAGTCGACGAATACTGTATGAAACTTGTTATCCCGCATCCGATGGGGTGGTGTCCAGGGGGCGTGCAGCACTTTCAGACAGGAGCCCGGAATGGACCTGTACGAACATCAGGCAAGGGAACTCTTCGAAGAACACGGCATCTTGGTGCCGCGGGCCGAGGTGACGGACTCGCCCAAGGAGGCCCGTGAGATCGCACGCCGGCTCGGTGGCCGAGTCGTGGTGAAAGCCCAGGTGAAGACCGGTGGCCGGGGCAAGGCAGGAGGGGTGAAGCTCGCCGCGGACCCGGCCGCCGCCGAGCTCACCGCCCGTCAGATCCTCGGTATGGACATCAAGGGCCACCGGGTCGGCACGGTGATGCTGGCCCAGCCCGTGGACATCGAGACCGAGTTCTACGTGTCCTACGTACTCGACCGTGCGGCGGGCCGCTTCCTCGCGATCGCCTCGGCCGAAGGCGGCATGGAGATCGAGGAGGTCGCCGCCACCCGTCCCGACGCCGTGGCCCGCGTCCCCGTCGACCCCGCCGAAGGCGTCACCTCCGCTAAGGCGGGCGAGATCGTCGAGGCGGCCGGACTGCCGCCGCAGACCGTCGACGTCCTCGTACGGCTCTGGGAGGTCCTGGTCCGCGAGGACGCCCTCCTCGTCGAGGTGAATCCGCTCGTCCGCACCCGCCAGGGGCAGATCCTCGCCCTCGACGGCAAGGTCACCCTCGACGACAACGCCCGCTTCCGGCAGGCACGGTGGGGCGCGGACCACACGGCACACGGCGACCCGCTGGAGGCGGCGGCCGCCGCCAAGGGCCTCAACTACGTCAAGCTCGACGGCGAGGTCGGCATCATCGGCAACGGCGCCGGGCTCGTCATGTCGACACTGGACGTGGTAGCGGGCTGCGGCGCCCGGCCCGCCAACTTCCTCGACATCGGCGGCGGAGCGAGCGCCCGGGTCATGGCGGACGGACTGTCGGTCATCCTCTCCGACCCGGACGTGAAGTCCGTCTTCGTCAACGTCTTCGGAGGGATCACCGCGTGCGACGCGGTCGCCGACGGCATCGTCCAGGCGCTGGACACCGTCCGCCTCACCAAGCCGCTCGTCGTGCGCCTCGACGGCAACAACGCGCCCCGGGGCCGCGCCATTCTCGACGAGCACGCGCATCCGCTGGTCCAGCAGGTCACCACCATGGACGGCGCCGCCCGCCGTGCCGCCGAACTCGCCACCACAGCCTGAGGGGACGTCATGGCCATCTACCTCACCAAGGAGAGCAAGGTCCTCGTCCAGGGCATGACCGGCAGCGAGGGCATGAAGCACACCCGGCGCATGCTGGCGGCCGGCACGAACGTCGTCGGCGGCGTCAACCCGCGCAAGGCGGGCCGCACCGTCGACTTCGACGACCGGGCCGTTCCCGTCTTCGGCACCGTCGCCGACGGGATGCGCGCGACCGGGGCGGACGTCACCGTCGTCTTCGTGCCGCCGGCCTTCGCCAAGGCGGCCGTCCTCGAAGCCGCCGACGCCGGCATCGGCCTCGCGGTCGTCATCACCGAGGGCATCCCCGTCCACGACTCCGTCGCCTTCACCGCGTACGCGAGGGAGAAGGGCACACGGGTCGTCGGACCCAACTGCCCGGGCCTCATCACCCCCGGCCAGGCCAACGCGGGCATCATCCCGGCCGACATCACCAAACCGGGCCGCATCGGCCTGGTCTCCAAGTCGGGCACGCTGACGTATCAGCTGATGTACGAGCTCCGCGACATCGGCTTCTCGACCTGCGTCGGCATCGGCGGCGACCCGGTCGTCGGCACCACGCACATCGACTGCCTCGCCGCATTCCAGGACGACCCCGACACCGAACTCATCGTCCTCATCGGCGAGATCGGCGGTGACGCGGAGGAACGGGCGGCGGCCTACGTCCGCGAGCACGTCACCAAGCCGGTCGTCGGCTACATCGCCGGGTTCACCGCACCCGAGGGCAAGACCATGGGGCATGCGGGCGCCATCGTCTCCGGCTCCTCCGGCACGGCGCAGGCCAAGAAGGAGGCGCTGGAGGCGGCTGGGGTGAGCGTGGGCAGCACCCCGAGCGAGACCGCCAACCTCGTGCTCGCGCGCCTCGGAGAACAACGGCAGTGAGCCAGGTCCCGCCCCCGACCGTGCACCGAGAGCGGAGCAACCCGATGGCACCCACCCTCACCCTCAAATCCGGCACGACCTGGCCCGACGCGTGGCAGCGCTGCCTCGCCGCCGCGCCCGAGGCCTTCCGCGACGAGCGGGTCCTCAACCTCTGGAACGCCGCCTGGCAGGCGGACGGCCGGGTCCTGCCCGCCGTCAGCCCTGTCGACGGCAGCCCGATCGCGGGCCCGCCGCGCCTGGACGGGGCCACCGCCCGCCGGGCCGTGCGCGCCGCCCTCGACGAGCACCGAGCCTGGCGTCACGTCCCCCTGCCGGAGCGCCGGGCCCGCGTCGCCGCCACCCTCGACGCCCTCGCCGAACACCGCCGACTGCTCGCCCTCCTGCTCGTGTGGGAGATCGGCAAGCCCTGGCGGCTCGCCCTGGCCGACGTCGACCGCGCCATCGACGGGGTCCGCTGGTACCTCGACGGCATCGAGGAGATGGTCGCCGGCCGGGCACCGCTGGACGGGCCGGTGTCCAACATCGCCAGCTGGAACTACCCGATGAGCGTGCTCGTTCACGCAGTGCTGGTCCAGGCACTGGCAGGCAACGCGGTCATCGCCAAGACCCCGACCGACGGCGGTGTCGCCTGCCTGACCCTGGCCTGCGCCCTCGCCGCCCGCGAGGGGATCCCCGTGACCCTCGTCAGCGGCAGCGGAGCCGAGCTGTCCCAGGCGCTGGTGCGGGCGCCCGAGATCGGCTGCGTCTCCTTCGTCGGCGGCCGCGACACCGGCGCCGCGGTGGCCACGGCCGTCGCCGACCTCGGCAAACGACACGTACTCGAACAGGAGGGACTCAACACCTGGGGCATCTGGAACTACTCGGACTGGGACGCGCTCACGGCGGTCGTCCCCAAGCTCTTCGACTACGGCAAGCAGCGCTGCACGGCGTACCCGCGCTTCGTCGTCCAGCGGCACCTGTTCGACGCGTTCCTGGCGGCGTACCTCCCGGCCGTCCGCACGCTCAGGGTCGGGCACCCGCTCGCCGTGGAGCAGCCGGGCGACCCCTACCCGGAGCTGGACTTCGGGCCGGTCATCAACGCGGCCAAGGCGAAGGAACTCCAGGACCAGGTCGCCGAGGCGATCGAGCGCGGCGCGGTACCGCTGCACCGCGGCAGTCCGTCGGACGCCCGTTTCCTGCCCGGCCAGGACACCTCGGCCTACATCCAGCCGGTCACGCTCCTCAACCCGCCCCCGTCCTCTCCGCTGCACCACGCGGAGCCGTTCGGCCCGGTCGACACGATCGTCCTGGTCGACACGGAGGCGGAGCTGCTGGCCGCGATGAACGCCTCCAACGGCGCGCTGGTGGCCACGCTGTCCACGGACGACCGGGCGACCTACGAGCGGCTCGCCCCGCAGATCCGCGCGTTCAAGACCGGCCACGGCCGGCCCCGTTCCCGCGGCGACCGTGACGAGCTGTTCGGCGGGCTCGGCGCGTCCTGGCACGGCGCGTTCGTCGGCGGCGAGTTGCTGGTGCGCGCGGTGACACGGGGACCGGCAGGGGAGCGGCTGCCGGGCAACTTCCCGGAGTACCAGTTGCTGCCGTGAGGGCAGGCCGCCCGGGGGCCCAGTGCGACCGACGCCGCCCCCCCCCCGCGGACGCCCGCGCGGGGCTCCGGTGTCGGTCGCCGCGGGGTGGTGAAGCCGGCGCGTCTTTGAACCACCGGCGTTGAACGCCGTTGGGGCGTTGGGGCGTTGGGGCGTTGGGCCACCGGGCCACCGGGCCACCGGGCCACCGGGGCGCCGGGGCGCCGGGGCGCTGCGACGCTGGGGCGCCGGGCCGCAGGCCACCGGGCCGCCGGCCCGCCAAGGCGCCCGGCCGGCAGGTCGCCGGGCTAGCGGTCAGCCGATGCCCTGCCGGTCCGGGCGCAGGGCGAACGCGCGGTCCGCGGGGGCCGGCCCGGGCCGGCCCACCGTCTGTCGGAGCAGCTCGCGATGGCGGAGCAGCGGCTCCCGCCGCTCCGGCGGCACGAGCAGGAGCAGGTCGTCCAGCCCCGCCAGCATGCGCCGCGACACCTGCGGGCTCCCGATGGCGCACCCCCGTACCTCGGTGAATCCGAGATCCACCAGCTCGGTCCACCCCGGCACGGGCTGCACCAGCCGCACGGCCCCGCCCCGGTCCCGGTGCAGGGCGGCGTCGAGCGGCCGTCGGCTGAGCGCGGCCAGGAACTGGACGATCCGGTCCAGCGCCTGGACGGCGGTCGTCGGATCGTTGATCGCGGACGACAGGGCGCGCAGCGCGATGTCGGACAACTGGCGCAGTCCGAAGCCGAGATCCTGGTGGTAGGTCCGCTCCACCCCCACCGAGATCGCGTAACGCAGCGCCCGGCGCGGCGGGACCGGCCCGCCGTGGACCGCCAGGACGGGCATCCCCGGCACCACGAAGTCCCCGATCCGCGGGATCAGCCGCAACACGACCCCGTGTTTGCGCGCCACCCGCACCAGCCGCGTGATGTGCACGTCCCGCAGCACCCCCGCCCGGCCCTCGTGCGGGACCCACGCGGTCGCGGAACCGAGGCGGGCGGCCTCGTCCTGCCCGCCCGTCGGCACGGGCATCGAGGCGGCCACCCGGAAGGACTCCGTGGCGATCCGCGCGATCACATGGCTGATCCGCATCAGCCGCAGGGTGGTGTTCACGTACAGGACGAAGAGCAGCAGGCTCAGCGCGACCATGCAGAGGGTGAGGACCGACTGCACCAGCGGCACGGTCGTGACCGTACGCGGGTCGCCGGCACTGTCGAAGGAGGTCAGGACCAGCAGGGTCAGCACGAAGGTCGCCAGGAAGACGGCGAAGGTCGCCTTGGTGATCCGGCTCCGGACGAAGAGTCGCACCACGCGCGGGGTGAACTGCCCGCTCGCCATCTGCACGGCCACCAGCGAGATGCTGAAGACCACGCCGATGAAGGTCATCATCGCCGAGCCGACCGCGCTCACCACGGCCCTGGCGTCCTCCGCGAACCGCAGCAGCTCATTGAGCGTGTCGTAGTCGCGGTCGTCCTGGAGCGCTTCCACGATGGCCGCGTCCAGCGCCTCGGCCCCCACCCAGACCACGAAGACCCCCACCATCGCCGCGATGGGGGCGAACCAGAACGTGTCCCGCAGATGTTCCCGGAGCGGCGACAGCGCACGGGGGCGACGGCCCGGCGTGGAGCTCTGCGTAACCATCCAGTCACTCATGGTGTGACCCTAGGTGCATCGGGGCGCGAGGTCCCGGACCCCCGCCCTGGGGAAGGAAACGCAGGTGAAAGGCACTGCGAAACCTTGGTATGGTTGTCCATGTCGCCGCCGGGCAGAGCCCTGGCAAGGCGGCAGACACCTGGTCCGGGTGGCGGAATGGCAGACGCGCTAGCTTGAGGTGCTAGTGCCCTTTATCGGGCGTGGGGGTTCAAGTCCCCCCTCGGACACTCGCTTCGGCGTACGAGAGGTGCCGACCGGTTCTGGTCGGCACCTTTTCTGTGTCCGGCGACGCGGGCAGGGCGTCGCGGAACCGCGCCCTCAGACGCGGTAGCCCCGCAGTTTGCGGTACAGCGTCGCCCGCCCGATCCCCAGCGCCGCCGCCGCGCGTGCCTTGTTGCCGCCGTGCAGGCGCAGGGCCTCCAGGATCGCGGCGCGCTCGGCGTGCTCCATCGGGCTGAGGGGCCGCGCGGACGGGCCTTCCCGCACGGCGTCCGGCAGTTCCGCCCGGCGGACCGGCCCCGACATCCGGCGGTGCTCCGCGAGGGCCCGGACGACGTGGGCCAGCTCGGTGACGTTCCCGGGCCACGGGTAGCGCTCCAGCGCGCGCAGGGCGTCCAGCGTCCAGGTCAGCGGCGGCTGCCCGGCGGCCGGCCGTGGCGCCAGGGCGGGCAGCAGCTCCCGTATGTCCTCGGTGCGTTCCCGCAGCGGGGGCAGGGTCACCGAGCGGGCGGACAGTTTGTCCAGCAGACGCTGGAGGCAGGGGCCGGCCGGCGCGCCCGGCGTGTAGGTGACCAGGAGCCGGATGGCCGGGTGGGCGTCGAGCAGGGAGTTGACCGCGGCCACGCCGGGCTGGGCGAGGCGCTCGGCGTGCCGGAGCAGCAGGGGGCGATCGGCCGGCCACGTGGACAGGGCTCTTTCGAGCCCGGAGTCCAGCGCCGCGTCGGCGATCTCGACGACCGTCCGGGCCTCCGTGCCGAGCAGGTCCAGAGCCAGCGCGGACTTGCCGGTTCCGCGTTCACCGGTCAGCAGCAACGGCTCTGGCGAGCGGGCCAGTTCGACGGCACGGCTGACGGCGTGCCGCCAGGGCACCGACGAACCGGTGAGCGAGCAGGGCGGGTGCGGCCCGGCCGGCACAGATGCCGGCTGCGACGGCGCGGGACCGGCGAGCGGCTCCAGGACGGCGACGATCCCGACGACCACGCCGTCCAGCCGTACGGGGTCGACCCGTGCGACGCATCCAGAGCCGTCCGGCAGCTCGACCGGGCCCGTTTCCCCATCATCGGGCAGCTCGGCCGGACCCGTTCCCCCGGACCGCCCTGCCTCACCCCCGGCATCCGCGTGCCGCGCGCTCACCGCCGTCCGCTCCAGCGCTCCGAGCACCTCGGGCGTCAGCAACCGCTGCGCGGAGTCGCTGATCAGGCGGTGACGACCGTCCAGAACGACCACGGCACCATCCGGGCCGTCCGCGAACCGGCCCGGTTCGCCCACCGCCCGCACATACGCGTCCAACAGCACCCGCTCTGCCCGCCCCGCCCGCGCCCGCAGCTCCGTCTCCACCGCCGCGGCGGCGGCCTCGGCGAGTGCCGCGTGCGGGTGGGGCGAACGTGCGGTACCCAGCCGTGACGCGAGCGACGCGACGGTCAGCGTGCCGACGACCCGGCCGCCCTCCGGGGCGAGCAGCGGGACGCTCACGGCGGACACGTCCTGCCACCGGTCGAGGAAGTGCTCCGGCCCGTGCACCTCGGCCCGCCGCCGGGTGCGCAGTGCGGCAGCCGCACTGTTGTTGCCGACCTCCTGCTCCGACAGGACGGGCCACGGGTCGAGCCCGGGCACGCTCCCCGCGCTCCACAGCACGCGCAGCCGCTCGTCGGTCAGGAGGAGCAGGGACCGGTCCGTCTCCAGGGCCGGGGCGATCCGGTCGAGCACCGGCCGGGCGGCACCGAGCAGCGCCGAGTCCACCGGCCGGGGCGGGGCGACGGCCGGTTCCTTCAAGTCGTGGGGGACACCGAAGAACCGTGCCCGCCGCCATGCCGCGACGACCTCCTCCGGAACACCGCGGGGCAGCGGGCCGCCCGACAGGAACCGCTCGCGGGCGAGACGCAGCGAGGGGCGGGCGGTGGCTGCTGGGGAAGGCTGGGTCGTGGTCACGGCATGCAACACCGTAGCGGGTTCGGTTGAACGAGCAACAACGGGCAACAACGGGCAACAACGGGCCGCGCCGGGCAGCAGTAACCGCGGTGCCCGGCCGCCCCCTCGCGGACCCGCCGGGTGTCTCGTAATGAGACACCCGCTCCCGGCCGAACCGCCCCATGATCATGGACCGCCCCGTCCGCCTCCCCGACCTCGCAGGAGCGCCCGTGTCCACCACCGTCGAGACCGACGTCCTGATCGTGGGCAGCGGCCCCGCCGGTGCCTCCGCCGCGCTCGCCCTGAGCACCTACGGCGTGCCCAACACCGTGGTGACCCGCTACGCGAGCCTCGCCGACACGCCCCGCGCGCACATCACCAACCAGCGCACCATGGAGGTGCTGCGCGACCTCGGCGTGGAACAGGACGTCGTCGCGCAGGCCACCCCGCAGCACCTGATGGGCAACACGACGTTCTGCACCAGCCTGGCGGGCGAGGAACTGGGCCGGGTGCGCTCCTGGGGCAACGACCCGCTCGTGCAGGCGGAACACGAACTCGCCAGCCCCACCCGCATGTGCGACATGCCGCAGCACCTCATGGAGCCGGTCCTCGTGAACGCGGCCGTCGCCCGCGGCACCCGGCTCCGCTTCCAGAACGAGTACCTCTCCCACACCCAGGACGCCGACGGCGTCACCGCCACCGTCCGCGACCGGCTGCGCGGGGACACGTACGAGATCCGTGCCAAGTACCTGATCGGCGCCGACGGCGGACGGTCGAAGGTCGCTGAGGACGCAGGGCTGCCGATGGGCGGCCAGATGGGCGTCGCCGGCAGCATCAACATCGTCTTCGAGGCGGACCTGACGCGCTACACCGCCCACCGCCCGTCCACGCTCTACTGGGTCCTCGCGCCCGGCGCGACGGTCGGCGGCATCGGCGCGGGCCTGGTGCGCTGTGTCCGCCCCTGGACCGAGTGGCTGATCGTGTGGGGTTACGACGTCACCGCGGGCGCCCTGGACCTGACCACCGAGTACGCCGAATCCGTCGTGCGCACGCTCGTCGGCGACGACGACATCCCCGTGACGATCAGGTCGTCCTCCGCCTGGACCGTCAACGAGATGTACGCGGAGAACTACGCGAACGGCCGCGTCTTCTGCGCCGGCGACGCCGTGCACCGGCACCCCCCGTCCAACGGCCTCGGCTCCAACACCTCCATCCAGGACGCCTACAACCTGGCCTGGAAGCTCAAGCTCGTCCTCGACGGCGCCGCCCACCCCAGGCTGCTCGACAGCTACACCGCCGAGCGCGCGCCCATCGGCCGGCAGATCGTCACCCGCGCCAACCGCTCCATCCGCGAGACCGCCCCGATCTTCGAAGCCCTCGACGGGCTCTCCCCGCAGACCCCCGAGCAGCTGTGGGCCAACATCGCCGCGCGCAAGGACAGCACCGAGGCCGCCGCGAAACAGCGCGCCGAGCTGCGGGAGGCGATCGCCTTCAAGGCGTACGAGTTCAACGCGCACGGCGTCGACCTCAACCAGCGCTATCCCGCCGAAAGCTCAGCCGCGATCGTCCCGGACGGCACGCCCGACCCGGGCTTCGCCCGCGACCCCGAGCTGCACCACCAGCCCTCCTCCCGCCCCGGCGCCCGGCTCCCGCACGCCTGGATCACCTCCGGCTCCCGCACGCTCTCCACCCTCGACACGGTCGGCCGGGGCCGCTTCACCCTGCTGACCGGCATCGGGGGAGAGGACTGGGTGCGGGCCGCCTCGGCTCAGGACATCCCGGTCGCCACCGTGGTGATCGGCCCCGGGCAGGAGTACGAGGACCCGTACGGCGACTGGGCGCGCCTGAGCGAGATCTCCGACGCAGGCGCCCTGCTCGTGCGCCCCGACGGGTTCGTCGCCTTCCGGCACGCCTCCGCCGCACCGGACGCCGGCGAACTGCTCACGGACGCGGTGCGGACCATCCTCGGACACGCCTGAGCGAGCCATCACGGAGGCACCGCAGCGCGCAATCATGGAAGCAAGGGCAGCAGCGACCTTCGACGACGAGGAGCCGGGATGACCACCGACGCGACCGGGACCGGCGTCACCGAGCAGGCCGTCGCCAGCCTCCGGGGAACCGCCGACCCGCGGCTGCGCGAGCTGCTCACCGGCCTCGTCCGCCATCTGCACGACTTCGCGCGCGAGACCCGGCTGTCCCAGGAGGAGTGGGAGCGGGCGATCGCCTTTCTGACGGCGACCGGGCAGGCCTGTACCGACACCCGGCAGGAGTTCATCCTGCTGTCGGACGTGCTCGGGCTGTCCATGCTCGTGGAGACCGTCAACGGCCACCGCGCGCCCGGCGCCACCGAGTCGACCGTGCTCGGCCCCTTCCACATGACCGAGTCGCCCGTGCGCGCCCTCGGCGACGACATCGACCTCGTGGGCGGCGGGGAACCGTGCGTGGTCAGCGGCCGGGTACGGTCCGAGGACGGCACACCGCTGCCCGGCGCCGTCGTCGACGTGTGGCAGGCCGACGACAAGGGCTTCTACGACGTCCAGCAGCCCGGTGTCCAGCCCGCCGGCAACGGACGCGGGCTGTTCACCGCCGACACCGAGGGCCGCTTCTGGTTCCGCACCTGCGTCCCGGCGCCGTACCCGATCCCCACCGACGGCCCGGTCGGCGGGCTGCTGCGCGCGACCGGGCGGCACCCCTACCGCCCCGCGCACATCCACTTCATCGCCACGGCCGAGGGGCACACGCCCGTCACCACGCACATCTTCGTCTCCGGCGGCGACTACCTCGACTCGGACGCGGTGTTCGCCGTGAAGGAGAGCCTGGTCCAGGACTTCGCCGAGACCGACGATCCCTCCCTGGCCAGGGAGTTCGGCGTGCCGAACCCCTTCCGGCACGCCCGCTTCGACCTCGTCCTGGAGCGTGCCGCATGACGTTCCCGAGCTTCCAGAGCTTCGAAAGCTCCCCGAGCTTCCAGAGCGATTTCTCGTACGAGACCCGGCCCGTGCGGGTCGTCTTCCGGCCCGGCGCGGCCGTCACCGCGACCCCGGGCGAGGCCGCGCGACTGGGCCTGCGGCGGCTCCTCGTGGTCTGCGGCAGCCGGGGCGAAGTCGTCGCCCGGACCGTCGCGGACGCGCTCGGCGACACGTGCGTCGGGGTCCACGCCGAGGCCCGGATGCACGTCCCCGTCGAGGACGCCGACCGGGCCGTGGCAGCGGTACGGGCGGCCGGGGCGGACGGCTGCGTCGCGGTCGGAGGCGGCTCCGCGATCGGCCTCGGCAAGGCGATCGCCCTGCGCACCGGTCTGCCGCTGATCGCCGTGCCCTCGACCTACTCCGGCTCGGAGATGACGCCCGTGTGGGGCCTGACCGAGCACGGCACCAAGCGCACCGGCCGCGACCCGGTCGTGCAGCCCCGCAGCGTCGTCTACGACCCCCGGCTCACCCTCTCCCTGCCCGTACCGCTGACCGTGACCAGCGGCGTCAACGCCCTCGCGCACGCCGTCGAGGCGCTGTACGCCCCGGACACCTCGCCGCTGGTCACGGTCATGGCCGAGGAGGGCGTCCGGGCCATGGCCGAGGCACTGCCACGCCTGGCCGCCAACCCGGAGGACCTGGACGCGCGCAGCCGGGCGCTGTACGCGGCATGGCTGTGCGGCTCGTGCCTCGGCTCGACCACGATGGGGCTGCACCACAAGCTGTGCCACATCCTCGGCGGCACGTACGGCCTGCCCCACGCCGAGACCCACACCGTGGTCCTGCCCTACGCCCTCGCCCACAACGCCCCCGCCGCCCCGCAGGCGCTGGCCGTCCTGAGACGGGCCGTCGGCGCCGAGGACCCGCCCCGCGCCCTGTGGGAACTGGCCGGGCGCCTGGGCGCACCGCGCTCCCTCGCCGAACTCGGCCTCGGGGAGGCCGACCTGACACCGGCGGCGGCCCGGGCCGCGGGCGAGCCGTACGCCAACCCGCGCGAGGTGACGGCGGAGGGGGTGCGGGGCGTACTGCTCGCGGCGTTCGAAGGGGGCCCGCCGGACTCCGGCTTGCGGACAGAAGGTGACCGCAAGCCTTCCTAGGGTCGGGGCATGACTCAGAAGCAGAGGATTCTTGTCACCGGCGCCACCGGAACCGTGGGCCGTCAGGTCGTCGCCGAACTGCTCGACCGGGGGCACGATGTGCGTGCCCTGACGCGCGACGCGTCGAAGGCCGCCTTCCCGGCCGGCGTCGAGGTCGTCGAGGGCGACCTGACCGCACCCGACGGCCTGGCCCCGGCGCTGGAGGGCGTCACCGGCCTCCAGCTGATCACCTTCGGCGGTGCCGCCTTCAGCCCGCTGGAGACCGGCCCCCGGATCCTGGAACTCGCCCGCTCCGCCGGGGTCCGCCGCGTCACCGTGCTGCACGGCGGCGGGCCCACCCCGCTGGAGGACGCGGTGCGTGCCGACGACGGCGTCGACTGGACCGTGCTCATGCCGGTCGAGTTCATGGCCAACGCCCTGGAGTGGGCGGACGGGATCGTGGCGTCGGGCGAGGTGCGGGAGCCGTTCGTGGAGCGGCTGAGTGCCATGGTCCACGAGGGCGACATCGGCGCCGTCGCCGCGGTCGCGCTCACGGAGGAGGGCCACGCAGGCCAGGAATACGTGATCACGGGCCCCGACGTGCTCACCGTCGGCGACAAGGTGGAGACGATCGCCGCCGCCGTCGGCCGGGAGATCACCCTGGTCGAACTGACCGAGGAGCAGGCCATCGCGCAGTGGCGGGCGGCCGGTCTTGCGGAGGACGTCATCGGCTTCCTGCTCATGGCGTACGGGGACACCCCCGAGGTGGGCCGTACCGTCTCCGGCACCGTCGAGAAGGTCACCGGCCGCCCGGCCCGCACCTTCGCCCAGTGGGCGGCGGAACACGCGGGCGCTTTCAGGGGGTAGTCCTGACTGTCTCGTATTGAGACACCCGGACCGGAGCCCGGCCCGTCAAGATCGACAAGGGGGTGTGACCGCAGCAAGGTGCGGCCGTCGGCATGCGCTGAATCGCTGACCGTGCGGCCGCACACCCGAAGAAAGGTGACCACCATGGCCCTCGCACTGCTCCGGCGCCGGTGGCTCAAGAACACCTCCGCCGCAGCGGCGGGCCTCGCCCTCCCCCTCCCCGCAGGCGCGGGCGCCGTGGCCCGCGAGGTCGTCGACCCGATGGGCACGCCCCTGGCGGCCGCGGACGTCACCGTCACCGCCCTGGACACCCACCGCGTCGCGGCCCGCGGCACGACCGACCCGTACGGCTACTTCCTCGCGGCGCTGCCGCCCGGGCGGTACAGCCTGCTCATCTCGGCGCAGGGCCTGCGTCCGCACCGCGAGACGATCGAGACGGGCCCGGGCGCCCCGACGGCCACCGAGCGCGTCTGGCTGCAGCCCGCCGAGGCACTCCAGCTGCCGACGCCCGGCACCTGGCTCTTCGACCCGCCGCACACCGCGATCCGCTTCATCGCCAAGCACGTCGGCATGGCCCATGTCCACGGCCGCTTCGAACGCTTCGAGGGCGGCATCCGGATCGCGCCGGACATGACCGACTCCCAGGTGCACGTCCGCATCGACGCCTCCAGCATCACCACCGGCAACACCACCCGCGACAACCACCTGCGGTCCGCCGACTTCCTGGACGTCGAGCGCTTCCCGTACGTCGACTTCACGAGCACCCGCTTCGCCTACCGGGGCGGCAGCAAGTGGACGCTGCAGGGCTCCCTCACGATGCACGGCGTCAGCCGCTCGGTGGCCCTGGACACGACATACCTCGGCACCGTGAACGGCGGCTACGGGCAGGAGTTGCGCTGCGCGGCCCTGGCGACGGCGGAACTGCACCGCGAGGACTACACGCTCAACTGGCGTTCCATGCTGGCCCGGGGCATCGCCGTGGTCGGTCCGACGGTCCAGCTGGAGCTGGACGTCCAGGCGATGTACCGGACCCACGACACTCCTACTCCCCCGGAATAGGAGGGGGAGTCGGGCGCGCGTCGTCGTCCTCAGCCGGTGATGCGGCCGGTGAACTCCGGAACTCGACGTCGAAGTTCTCGGGCCGGCTCCTTGCCGGAGCTCTGCAGCTTCAACGTGACTCGGAAGTCCGTGCTGCCGGGCTCCGGCGACTCCGGCAGATCCTCGTCGAAGTGCCGCCGCATGCGGTCAGGAGCCTCCTGGCCCGCCGGAAAATTCGCTGGCCCCGTAAGCCCCGGGCTCCCTACACTCACGCACGTACCCGCGCCGCCCACTACCTGGCGCCGGGCACCGCCGCGACGAAGGAGGGGAGAGGGACATGCGTGATCGCACCGCTGTCGCCGTCTCCCTGCCTCGCTACGAGGTGATCCTCGTGTCTTCGTCGCCCCGGTGCCCGCTGCGCGGCGGCACCGGCTGACCGGACGAACGCCCGGGCCCCAGATGCTGACGTGACGTCAGGTCCAGGTCTGTGTGCCCGCTGCTCGTTTCGGCCCGGTAATCGCGCTGCCCCTTTCCTGAACCTTTCGAAAGGCCCTGGGCCGTGCGCACCAACCGCAACCCGCTCGCCGTCGTCCGCAACCTCGGCATCCTCGCCCACGTCGACGCCGGCAAGACCACCGTCACCGAACGGATCCTGTTCGCCACCGGAACCACGCACAAGCGCGGCGAGGTCCACGACGGCACGACCGTCACCGACTTCGACCCGCAGGAGCGGGACCGGGGCATCACCATCTTCGCCGCGGCGGTGAGCTGCGCCTGGGACGGTCACCGGATCAACCTGATCGACACCCCGGGGCACGTCGACTTCGCCGACGAGGTGGAGCGTGCCCTGCGCGTGCTCGACGGTGCCGTGGCCGTGTTCGACGCGGTGGCCGGGGTGGAACCGCAGAGCGAGTCGGTGTGGCGGCAGGCCGATCGGCACGGCGTGCCGAGGATCGCGTTCGTCAACAAGATGGACCGCGCCGGTGCCGACCTCGACGCGGCCGTCGCGTCGATCCGGGAGCGGCTGCACCCGGCCCCGCTGGTCGTGCAGTTGCCCATCGGCTCGGAGGACGCCTTCACCGGCGTCGTCGACCTCGTACGCCTGCGCGCCCTGCGGTGGGCCGACGGTGACGTCGTCGAGGAGACGCCGGTGCCGGACGACCTGGCGGACGAGGCCCTCGCGCGCCGCCGGGCGCTGGAAGAGGCCGTGGCGGAACTCCATCCGGGCGCCCTGGAGGAGTTCTGCAACACGGGCACGCTCGGCGCGCGGACCCTCTCCTCGGCGCTGCGGGACCTGACCCGGGACGGCGACGGCGTGGTCGTGCTGTGCGGATCCGCGTACCGCAACCGGGGTGTGGAGCCGCTGCTCGACGCGGTGGTGGACTATCTGCCGTCCCCCCTGGACGTGCCGCCGGTCCGCGGCACCCACGAGGGCGAGGAGCGGGAGCGGCCCGCCGACCCGGCGGCTCCGCCGGCCGCCCTCGCGTTCAAGGTGCAGGCCACCCCGACGGGACGGCTGACCTACCTGCGGATCTACTCCGGGACGGTCGAGAAGGGAGACACCCTGTGGGACGCGAGCGCGCGGCGCAGCGAGCGCATCGGCCGCATCCTGCGCGTCCGGGCGGACCGGCACGCGCCGCTGGACCGGGCGGTCGCCGGGGACATCGTCGCCGTCGTGGGGCTCAAGTCGGCTCGCGCCGGCTCGACCCTGTGCGCGCCGGACGCCCCGCTCGTGCTGGAACCGCCGGGCGTGCCCGAGCCGGTGGTGTCGGTGGCGGTCGAGTCCCGCAGGGCCGGCGACACCGACCGGCTGGCGTCCGGGCTGGCCCGGCTGACCGAGGAGGATCCCTCGCTGGTGGTGCGGACCGACCCGGAGACCGGGCAGACCGTGCTGTCGGGCATGGGTGAACTGCACCTGGAGGTGGCGGTGGAGAAGCTCCGGCGCGAGCTGGGGCTGGAGGTCAACGTCGGCCGCCCCCGGGTCAGTTACCGCGAGACCGTCGCCCGGGGCGTGTCCGGTCTGGTCTACCGGCACGTCAAACAGGACGGCGGGGCGGGGCAGTTCGCCCATGTCGTCCTCGACGTGGAGCCGTACGAGGAGTGCGGGTTCGCGTTCCGCTCGGCCGTCGTCGGCGGACGCGTGCCGCAGGAGTACGTCCGGGCGGTCGAGGTCGGCTGCCGGGACGCCCTCACCGAGGGGCCGCTGGGCGGGCATCCGGTGACCGGCCTGCGCGTCACGCTCACCGACGGGGCGACCCATGTGAAGGACTCCTCGGACACGGCGTTCCGCACGGCCGGCCGGCTCGGCCTCCGCGAGGCCCTGCGCACCTGCGCGATGGCCTTGCTGGAGCCGGTCGTCGAGGTCACGGTGGCCGTGCCCGAGGACGCGGTGGGCGGCGTGCTCGGCGACCTCGCCGCCCGGCGCGGCCGGGTGACCGGCTCGGTCACCCGCGCGGGCGCGGCGGTCGTCACGGCCACCGTGCCGCTGGCCGAACTCTTCGGCTACGCGACCCGGTTGCGCAGCCGCACCCAGGGCCGCGGCACCTTCACGGCCCGGCCCACCGGCTACGCGCCGGCGCCGGTCGCGACGCCGGCGCGGTAGCACCGAGGGCGGCAGCCCCTGCCCTGGAACGGAAGGGGAGGGGCCCGTCCCTCACGGGTACGACACCACCGTCGACGGCACGGGGGACGTCCCCGAGCGGCAGGACTGCCGCTGCCCGGGCCCTCCGACCGGGTGCGGGCGGAGCAGAAGGGCTGCCCATCCCGGCCCGGATATCCGGTTGCCCCGGCCGCCGCCTCCTGTCAGCCTCACGCCCATGCCCACCTTCACCGCTCCCGACGGCACCACCCTCGTCCACCACGTGACGGGGGACGGACCGCCCCTGGTCTGTCTCCCCGGTGGCCCGATGCAGGACTCGGTCTACCTCGGGGACCTGGGCGGTCTGACCGCCCACCGCAGTCTGCTCCGGCTGGACCTCCGGGGCACCGGCAGTTCGGCGGTGCCGGGGGACACGGCGTCGTACCGGTGTGACCGGCAGGTCGACGACGTCGAGGCGCTGCGCGAGGAGCTGGGGCTGGAGCGGCTGGATCTGCTCGCGCACTGCGCCGGTGCGAATCTCGCCGCGCTGTACACGGCCCGCCATCCGGACAGGGTGGGCCGGCTCGCCCTGATCACGCCCAGCGTCTTCGCCGTCGGCCTCGGCATCACCGCCGAGGACCGCCTGGAGACGGCACGCCTGCGCCGGGACGAACCGTGGTTCGCCCCCGCGTACGCGTCCCTGGAAGCCATCACGGGTGGCCGGGCGACGGCCGGCGACTGGGACGCCGTCGCCCCGTTCTGGTACGGCCGGTGGGACGACGAGACCCGGGCCTTCCGCGCGGCGGAGCAGCGACAGCGCAACGACGAAGCCGCCGCACGCTACGCCTCCGAGGGTGCCTTCGACCCCGATGCCACCCGGAACGCCCTTGCCGCGTTCGCCTCACCGGTGCTCGTCCTCGCCGGGGAGTACGACGTGGCCGCGCCCACGCGCGTGATGAAGGAGTACGCGGGGCTGTTCCCGAGGGCCGAACTGGTCGTGCAGAGCGGGGCCGGTCACTTTCCGTGGCTGGATGAGCGGGGGCGGTTCGTGACGGCCGTGGCGTCCTTCCTGGGCGATGGGGATGGCGATGGCGGTGGCGATGACGAGGGGAGTGCTGTCAGCGGTCCCTGAACTCCGGTGACCGGTTCAGGATCTGCGGACGGGCGGCTGCTGCGGCGATGAGGGAGTGGGCCCGGTGCCCGGGACGTAGTCCGGGTCGACCTGGGCGGCCAGGTCCTCGCCCGTGCGGGCGTCCGCCCACGCCCGGGCGTTGCGCAGGTGGAACTCGACGGCGTGGCGGTGGAGCCGGTCCCAGTCGCGGGGGTGGGAGTCGACGGCCTCGCGGAGGATCGTGAGGGCGTGGCGGTTGTGGGGTTCGAGGGAGTCGAGCGCGTCCGGGCCGGCCTCGACGTGGCCCTGTTCGGCCGCGCGGACCCAGGGGGAGTGCACCAGGTGGGTCAGGAGGTCGTCCCCTACCTGTTCCTTGAGGAAGAGGAGGTCGTCCTCACCGGTCACCTTGTTGCCGATGACCGCGACGCGGATGCCGAACTGTTCCGCGTGGTCGCGGTACTGGCGGTAGACGGAGACGCCCTTGCGGGTGGGTTCGGCCACCAGGAAGGTGATGTCGAAGCGGGTGAACAGGCCCGAGGCGAAGGCGTCCGCGCCCGCCGTCATGTCGACCACGACGTATTCGCCGGGCCCGTCGGCCAGGTGGCCGAGGTACAGCTCGACCGCGCCCAGCTTGGAGTGGTAGCAGGCCACACCCAGGTCGGACTCGTCGAACTCGCCCGTGACCATCAGCGGCACGCCGCCCGCCCGGCCGACGTGCCGCGCGTGCAGTTCGTCGTCGCCGAGTGGGCGCAGGAGGCGCGAGCCGCGTCCCGGGGGAGTCGTTTTGATCATCGCCTTGCGGGAGGTGATGCGTGGGTTCGTGCCGCGCAGGAAGTCCTTGATCTCGGCCAGGTGCTCGCCCAGGGGCGGGGCGGACGTCTCCTCCTCGCCGAGCGCCTCGGCCAGGTGCTGGTTGATGTCGCCGTCGATGGCGAGGACCGGGGCGCCGGAGCGTGCCAGGTGGCGGGAGAAGAGCGCCGACAGCGTGGTCTTGCCGCTGCCGCCCTTGCCGACGAACGCGACCCTCACGACCGCTCGTCCTTTTTGAAAATGGATGTCATGTGATTGAGTTTTAGAGAGTGATCGTCGGCGCTGTCAAATCGCTCCGTTTCCCGCGGAACCATCGTGTGGGTCAGAAGGCGTCGACGTACACGTACAGCCGGTCGAAGCGCAGGGCGGCCAGGTCGGCGCGGCGGATCACCCAGTGGAAGAGTCCCGCCTCCAGCTCCTCGCAATCGTCATCACCGCGCCAGGTGGCCAGCAGCGTCCACTCGTCGCCGTCCCCGGCGGGCAGCGGCACTTCGTCCCGGGCCACTTCGACCGGATCCCAGTTGAACAGGACCGGCTCACCGCCGAGCTGGAAGCGCCAGCGAGGGCGCCAGCCGACCACGTGAGACCAGGCGGACTCCAGCTCGGCGGCCCGCTGCGACTCCTCGTCGTCGTCCTCGTCGTGCCACGGCCACGACCACTGGTGGAAGCAGAAGTCCAGGCGCGCCCGGCGGTAGGCGCCCGGCCCCTCCTCCGGGGCGAGCGGTTGCTCCGGCCACAGGGTCCCGGCCGGTACGTAGCGCACGGCGTCGGCGATCACCGCCCCGCTGCCCGGATCGGGTTCGGCGAAGAACAGCAGCAGGCCCTCGGCAGGCAGCGGCAGATCCGTCGCCCCGGGCGGCAGGGCCGCGCAGTCGACGGCCGCGACGAACGAAGCCGCCGGCGCCGGGGTTCCCGCCGCCGGCGGCGGGTTCCCGCCGGTCAGCGCCACCACTGGGCCGGGGCCGTCCTCTGCGAGATAGATCGCCGGGCGGGCGGTGCGTATGTACGCCTCCACCTCGGCGGCCGGAATTCCCCGCGCGGCTGCCTCCGCGCGGAAGCGGGCAGCCCTCGCCGCGGGGGTGTCGTCAACGATCTCCGTGTCGGTCATGGGCCGACCCTACGGCCCGTCACTCGGCCCGCTCCATGGGGGAGCACCCTCTACCGCGTGGCCTGCCGTGGAGCGAACTCATAAGCAAGGAAACATTTCTGATGTCGGGTCAGGTGACTGTCGCTCCGACATGTTCCTCCGCCTCCGCCAGGTACCGCGCCACCGGGCCCAGGGTCAGCATTCCGCTGGCGGCGCCGGCGTGTTCCGCGCGGGCGCAGCGCAGGGCGGTCGCGGCGCGTGCGGCGATACCCCCCTCGCCGAGGCGTACGGCGGCGTGGGCGGTCAGGCACCACATGGCTTCCTGCATGTGGTCACGCGCCGGCTCCGGCACCGCGGTCAGGGCGGTACGGGCCTCCTCGCCCCGGTCCTGAGCGAGGAGCACGAGCGGTCGCGCCCACGGCAGGTACGGACCCCAGTCGAGGCGCGGGTCGGTGGGCGCGGGCCGGTCGTGCAGCAGGCGCAGCCCCAGCAGGGCCAGCGGGAACAGCCCACGGTGCAACCCTGGCATGCCGGCTGTCCGCAGGGCGTCCTCGGCAGCTCGGTAGTGCGCTGCTGCCGTGGCGGCGGCCGGTCCGCCGGGTTCGGTGCTGCGGTCGGCAGTGGCCCGGGCCCGGAACCAGGCGGTGAGCACGGGGACGAGTGGCGCCTCGGTGGCCGCGGCGAGCCGTTCGGCCGCGTGGGCGTGCGAGGCCGCGGCGTCGAGGTCGCCGAGCGCTGAGGCTGACTGCAGACGGACGAGTCGGCCGAGCACGGTGAAGTTCGGCAGGTCGTGCCGGGTGGCCAGGTCGAGAATCTCGGCCCCGACGCTGTCCCGCACCGTGGCGAGCCCGGGCCGGGAGAAGGACTGCAGGAACACCCCGTTGAGGGCGAAGGCCAGGAGAGCGGGGTCGGCCAGCTCCCGTGCCAGCGCCTCGCTCCTCCGTGCCGCCTGGTGCGCGTGCTCCAGATCGGTCCCGGACAGATCGGCGCTGCGGCTCTCGACGGCGACCGTGGCCAGGAGGCGGGCGGTCAGGTCGGCGGGGCTGTCGGGGCCGAGCGCCGCGAGCGTGCGCTCGGCGGCCGCGACGACGGCCCGTGACTGCTCCGGGTCGTCGGCCCGGCTCCAGACCGCGGGCACGTCATAAGCGCCGATGACCCGGGCGGTCAGAAGGAGGTCTCCTGTGCGTTGTGCGGCCTGGACGGCCGCGAGGCGGTCGCGCCGCGAGTGGACGAGGGCGTCGCCACCCGCCAGTGCGAGGGTGCGGGCCAGGTCCACGGTGGTGCGCGGGCCGAGCCGGACACCCGGGCCGGGCCACGCCGTCCGTGCGCCTTCGAGGGGCATGGAACCGTTGAGAATCTCCGTCTCCAGGCTCTGCAGGGCGGGGCCGGGATCGAGCCCGAGGTGGCCGACGAGCATCGCGCGGGCGCGGCGGAGGGTGGCAAGGGCGTCGGCCCGCCGGCCCGCGCGGTCGAGCGCGCGGGCAAGCAACTCCCAGGCCGGCTCGCGCCACGGATGCTCGGCGACGTGGGCACCGAGCTCGGCGACGAGACCCGAACCCTCCCCGGAGTCGAGGAGGATGCGGGCGCGCAGTTCCACTCCCTCCAGCCGCAGCTCCTCGAGCCGGGTCCGCTCGCGCTGCGCCCACACGGAGTCGGCCACATCGGCGTAGGCGGGTCCGCGCCAGGCCGCGAGTGCCGCTGCGAGGTCGGTCACCGCATCAGGGGCGCGGCGGGCGCGGGACAGAGTGTCCTCGAACCGATGCACGTCCACGTCCTCGCGAGGCAGCAGCAGCGCGTAACCGGGACCTTCGGTGACGATGACCCGTGGCGGAGTGCGCGGCGGCCGGTCGGGTTCGAGAGCGCGGCGCAGTGCGGCGACGAAGGTACGCAGAGCCCCCACGGCACGGACCGGCGGATCGGACCACAGGTCGTCGACGAGGGTGTCGGTGGTGACCATCCGTCCCTCGGCGGCGACGAGCCGGGCGAGTACCTCGCGATGGCGGGGCCCGCCCAGGTCGACGGGACTGCCGTCGTCACGCAGGGCCCGCACGGCCCCGAGCACGTCGATGCGCATGCCCCCATCCTGCGTGCCAGGAGTCGCCGGCGCCCAACCGCAGTGATCCGCTGCTGATCGCCCGCCGTGACCGAGCGTACTGATCCGCTGCCGATTGCCGACCGAGACCGAGCGTACTGATCGGCTGCTGATCGCCGTCGCGCAGGCTGATCCGGTCGGTTCCCGGCCCGAAAGGACGGCCTTCCATGGCGCTCACCATTCCCGGCTTCGATCACATCCGCGTGCCCGGCACGGACGGTGTGGAGTTGGCTGCCGCTGTCGGCGGCAGCGGCAGCCCGGTGGTGCTGCTGCACGGTTTCCCGCAGACCCACCTGATGTGGCGACACGTCGCCGGGCGGCTCGTCGACGAGCACACGGTGATCTGTCCTGATCTGCGCGGCTACGGCGCCAGCGACAAGCCCGAGGCCACCGGTCCGGACGTGTACGCCAAGCGCACCATGGCCGCCGACGTCGTGACCCTGGCGGCGTCGCTCGGCCATGAGCGCTTCGCCCTCGTCGGCCACGACCGGGGTGCCCTGGTCGCCTTCCGGGCGGGCTTGGACCACCCTGACACCATCACGCATCTCGGCATCCTCGACATCGTGCCGACGCTCGACATGTGGAACGTCCTCAAGGGCGCCCCGGCGGCGGTCGGCTACCACCTCTTCCTCATGGCGCAGCCGCCGGGCCTGCCGGAGACGATGATCACCAACAGTGCGGACGCGTTCTTCGGCTCGTTCCTCGATGCCTGGGCCGACGATCCGACCGTCGTGCCGGAGGACGTGCGCGCCGAGTACCTGCGGGCGAGCGCCGCGGCAGTGACGTCGATCGTCGCGGACTACCGGGCCTCGGCGAGTATCGACATCGTGCACGACCAAGCGGACCTGGACGCCGGATCGCAGTTGGCCATGCCCGTGACGGTCATCCAGCAGGACTGGGGCACGCGCCTGGGGTATGACGCTGCCGGGGTGTGGAGGGCGTGGGCGCCGGACCTGGACCACCGGCTGACCCGAGCGGGGCACTTCATGGCCGAGGAAGCGCCCGACGAGATCGCCGCGGCGATCCAGGACCTCCTGGCCCGCTGAACCTCTGGGTGTAGGGGACTTGGGCGCATCCCTGCCCTCGGGCACCCGGCCGACCGGAGTGCCGGGCTTGATGCATATGCTGTGCAAGTGCGTCACCTGAGCATCAAGAACGGCCTCCGGTTCCTCACCGTCCTCGTCCTCGTCCCGGGCCTGGCCGGCTGCTTCGTCTCCCCGCCGGGGGAGTCGTCGTCGGACGGCGGACAGCCGGGCTCGCGGCTGCGCGTCGCCCTCGCCTTCCCGCCCGCCGAGAACTTCTCGCCGTACGGAGCCGACGCCACGCTCCTCAGCCGGCTCGGCGTCACCGAGGGCCTGACCGCCCTGGACGCCAACGGTGCCGCGACCCCGGCGCTCGCCGAGTCCTGGCGCCGCGAGGACGGCCGCACCTGGCGGTTCACCCTGCGCGAGGCCACCTTCCAGGACGGCACGGACGTCACCCCCTCCGCCGTGGCCGACGCGCTCACCCGCGCCACGAAGGCCAAGCCCCTGCCCGCCGCCCTCGCCGGTGTCACCCTCGACGCCGAGGCCGACGGCAGCCGGGGCATCCGGGTCACCACCGGCGCGGCCGACCCGGTCCTGCCCATGCGCCTGTCCAGCCCGAGCCTGGCGATCCTCTCCCCGAAGGCGTACGCGAGGAAGGGCGCGCCCACGCCCGTCGGCACCGCCACCGGGCCCTTCGAGATCACCAAGGTCAACAGCGGCGGCTCGGCCACCCTCGGCCGCTTCGACGACTACTGGGGCGGCCGCGCCCACGCCTCCGGCATCGACGCACGCTTCGTCAAGGACGGCACCGCGCGCGCCAACGCGGTGCGCACCGGCGACGTCGACATCGCCGAGGCCATCCCCGTCGCTCAGGCCGCCACCCTCGACGAGGAAACCCTGAAGGAAGCCGGCACCACCCGGACGACCAGCCTTCACCTCAACACCAGGAGCGGTCCCTTCAAGGACCCGGAGCTGCGTGCCGCCGCGCGTACGGCGGTCGACTCCTCCGTCATCGTCAAGGGTGTCTTCGAGGGGTACGCCGACCCGGGCGCGGGCGTGTACGGACCCGCCGTCACCTGGGCCGAGAGCAAGCGGGTGAAGCCGACGGGGCGCTCGGACGCCGCCCGGCCCGACGGCACGCGGATCACCCTCGCCACCTACGACAACCGGCCCGAACTCCCCGAGGTCGCCCAGGTCGTACAACAGCAGCTCGAAAAGGCCGGCTTCACGGTCGAGCTGGAAGTCCGCGAGTACTCACGGCTGGAGAGCGACGCCCTGGCCGGGAAGTTCGACGCGTTCATCGGCGCCCGCAACAGTCTGCTCGACACCGGCGACCCTGTCGGCATCCTCGCCAGTGACTACACCTGCGGCGGCGGCTACAACCTGGCCCTGCTGTGCGACAAGGACGTCGACCGGGCCGTGCGGAAGGCCGACGGGACCGACGGCACGGGCGAGCGGCAGGACGCGGCCATGGCCGCCGAGGCCGCGGTCCTCGGCACGGACGCGGTCGTGCCGCTGGCCCATCAGCGGGTCATCGCCGGCGTCGCCCCCGAGGTCCGGGGCGTCGTCCTCGACCCGTACGAGCGGGCCCTGGTGGGCGCCGGGACGCGTCGCTGACCGTCTCCCGCCGAGGGCCCGCCCCGCAACTCACGCGGGCAGCTTCGTGTCGATCACGCAGCTGATCTCCACCGCCTGCCCGGGGAAGGTGAGTTCGGTGACACCCAGGGCCGTGCTGACCGGGCGGTGGGTGCCGAAGTACGCCCGGTTGCCCTCCGCCACGGCGTCGGCGTTCTTCACCAGGTCCACCACGTACAGCGTCTGGGAGACGATCTGGTTGCGCGTGACGCCGTAGTGGGCCAGCACCTTGTCGATGTTGGCGTAGGTCCCCGCCAGTTGAGTGGCGACGTCGTCCTCGGGGCGGAAGCCGCCCGCCTCGTCGAACGAGAGCTGTCCGGAGACGTGGATCAGATCGCCGGACCTGATCGCCTGCGCGTACCCGAAGTGGCTCTCCGCCGGGATGGCGTGGTCGTAGACATCGATCGTGGTCATGGTTCCCGTCCTTGCGTGACTTCGTCGAGCGCGAACACACGCTCTCTTGCGGTTACTCGGAAACCGTAGGAGAGTCTGTGCCGACCTGGAAGAACGCACTTTTCAGTGACTGGGGAACCAGATGGTGACCAAGCAGTTGAGGGACCTGCCGGAGAACGCGGACCTGCGGCGGGCCGACTCCCTGGCACGGGAGATCTTCTCGGACGTGGCCAACAAGTGGGCGCTGCTGATCATCGAGGCCCTCGGTGAAGGCACCCTGCGCTTCAGCGAGTTGCGCAAGGAGGTCGAGGGCGTCAGCCACAAGATGCTCACGCAGAACCTGCGGATGCTGGAGCGCAACGGCCTGGTCGACCGGAAGGTGCACCCCACCGTGCCGCCGAAGGTCGAGTACACGCTCACCGAACCGGGCCGGGCCCTGCGCGCCACCGTCGACCTGATCTGCGGCTGGACCCATGAGTACCTCGGGCACATCGAGTCGGCGCGCGACCGGTTCGACGCCTGACCGGCCGGGGCGTCAGATCGCGATCAACCCGCGACCAGTTCCCGCACCTGCCGCCGGGCCGGGGCCTTCTCGACCCGCGAGGTCCGGTACAGCCACAGCACATCCCGTCCGAACGACCACACCAGCAGGCCCAGGGCCAGGGCCGCGACCCCGAAGTTGACCGCGTACGGCAGCAGATCGGCGCCCGCCAGCAGCAGCAGCACGCCCTGGAGCGCGGCGACGGTCTTGCGGGCGGTGCTCGGCGGGAGCGCGGCGGTCAGCCAGGGCCAGACCCGCGCGGCGGCGACGAAGACGTACCGCATCCCGCCGATCAGCAGCACCCACGGGCCCAGCTGCATCGACACGTACACGCTCAGCACCAGGATCAGGAACGCGTCGACCTCCATGTCGAAGCGCGCGCCCAGCGGGGTCGAGGTGCCGGTGCGGCGGGCCACCTTGCCGTCGACACCGTCGAGGATCAGCGCCACCGCCGTCAGACCGACGAGCAGCGACACGGGCGGCGAGCTCTGGAAGGAGTCCGCGACCAGCGCGGTGACACCGCCGACGAGGGTGGCCCGGCCGAGGGTGACGCGGTTCGCCGCGCCGAACGAACGTAGCCGGGAGCGGTGCAGGGCCCGCGAGAGCACCGCCCAGGTGGCGATCGCGAACGCGAGGCCCGTCAGCCAGCCCGCCGGCCCCATCCCGATCGCCGTACCGATCAGGGCCAGCAGCAGGATCTGCACTCCCGCCCCCAGGGCGGTCTCCTGCTGGAGCCTCGCGTCGTAAGTGTTGTTCAGGGCCACCGAACACCCTCCGGCCGTGTGACAGAGTCGATCAACGCCGCTACCTTGTGCGCGGCCTGTGCACCCCTCGGTACGCAAGCAGCTTCCCGATCGTTCAGGAGGACTTCGATGAAGCACACCGGAAGCGCGTTCTGGATCGACTCGCCTGGGCGAGGCGGCATCCGGGACGTCAGTCTGCCGGAGCCCGGCGAGGGCGAGGTGCTGGTCCGCGCCCTGTACTCCGGCGTGAGCCGCGGCACGGAGACGCTGGTCTTCCGCGGCGGCGTGCCGGAAAGCCAGCACACGGCCATGCGGGCGCCGTTCCAGGAGGGCGACTTCCCGGGCCCGGTGAAGTACGGCTACCTCAACGTCGGCGTGGTGGAGCAGGGGCCCGACGCCCTCGTCGGCCGTACGGTGTTCTGCCTCTACCCGCACCAGACCCGGTACGTCGTCCCGGCGAGCGCCGTCACACCCGTACCGGACACCGTGCCGGCCGAACGAGCCGTGCTCGCGGGGACCGTGGAGACCGCCGTCAACGCCCTGTGGGACGCCGCGCCCCTGGTCGGAGACCGGATCGCCGTGATCGGCGGGGGCATGGTCGGCTGCTCGGTGGCCGCCCTGCTCGCCCGGTTCCCCGGCGTGCGCGTCCAGTTGGTCGACGCCGACCCGGGCCGAGCGGACATCGCCAAGGCCCTGGGTGTGGGCTTCGCCTCTCCCGAGGAGGCCCTCGGCGAGTGCGACCTGGTCGTCCACGCCAGCGCCACCGAGCAAGGGCTCGCCCGGTCCCTGGAACTCCTCACCGCCGAAGGGACCGTGCTCGAACTGAGCTGGTACGGCGACCGGCGGGTGAGCCTGCCGCTCGGCGAGGCCTTCCACTCCCGGCGGCTCGTCATCCGCTCCAGCCAGGTCGGCACGGTCTCCCCGGCCCGGCCGAACCGCACCTACGCCGACCGGCTCGCCCTCGCCCTCGACCTGCTCGCCGACCCGGCCCTCGACGCCCTCGTCACCGGCGAATCCGCCTTCGAGGACCTGCCGGACGTGCTGCCGAAGCTCGCCTCCGGCGAGATCCCCGCCCTGTGCCACCGCGTCCGCTACGACGAGAGCGCCTGACCTGAGAGAAAGGCGAGAGCGCCTGACCTGAGAAAAGACGTAGCGGAGGCTGAACAGGGGAAGGGAAGCAGCCGTAATACACGGCATCCCCGGCAGCTGGAGCGGGGGAGCAGACGCGCCGCACCTGGAGGGTCGTCCGTTGTTCAGCATCACCGTCCGCGATCACATCATGATCGCCCACAGCTTCCGTGGCGAGGTCTTCGGACCGGCGCAGCGCCTGCACGGGGCCACGTTCCTCGTGGACGCCACATTCCGGCGCGAACAGCTGGACGAGGACAACATCGTCGTCGACATCGGCCTGGCGACCCAGGAACTGGGGGCGGTGGTCAGCGAGCTGAACTACCGCAACCTCGACAACGAGCCCGACTTCGCCGGTGTCAACACCTCCACGGAGTTCCTCGCCAAGGTCATCGCCGACCGGCTCGCCGAGCGCATCCACAAAGGCGCGCTGGGCGAGGGCGCCAAGGGCATCGCGGGCCTGACCGTCACCCTGCACGAGTCGCACATCGCGTGGGCGAGTTACGAGCGTGCGCTGTGACCGACACGACGATCGAACGGCCCGGGCAGAGCGGCCCGGCGCCCGCGCGGCTGAATTATGTTCCCGTGCAGCACGCCACCCTGAAGAACGCCGAGATCATCCCCATGTCCCTGCGCACCGTGCACTTCGTGCTGCCGGGCGGCGTCGACGACCCGGCAACGCCGAGCGGCGGCAACGCCTACGACCGGCGCGTGTGCCTGGACCTGCCCGGTTTCGGCTGGCAGGTCACCAAGCACGCCGTGGCCGGTGACTGGCCCCGGCCGGGGGCGGCGGCCCGTACGGAACTCGCCCATACCCTGAGCGGCCTGCCCGACGGTGCCGTCGTCCTGCTCGACGGGCTGGTCGCCTGCGGCGTCCCGGAGATCGTCGTGCCGGAGGCGGAACGGTTGCGCATGGTCGTCCTCGTCCACCTCCCGCTCGGCGACGAGACCGGGCTCGACCCGGCCGTGGCCGCGGAACTCGACGCCAAGGAGCGGGCGGTGCTGCGGGCGGTGCCGGCGGTGGTCGCCACCAGCGACTGGGCGGTCCGCCGTCTGGTCGCCCACCACGGCCTTCCCCCCGAGCGGGTGCACGTCGCCGCCCCCGGCGCCGACATCGCGCCGCTCGCGCCCGGCACCGACGGTGTCTCACGGCTGCTGTGCGTGGCCGCCGTGACCCCGCGCAAGGGACAGCACCGGCTGGTCGAGGCGCTGGCCGCGGTGGCCGACCTGCCGTGGAGCTGTGTCTGCGTCGGCAGTCTCACCCAGGACCCGGAGTACGTCGCCCATCTGCGGTCCCTCATCGCCGAGCACGGTCTTCAGGACCGGCTGGAGCTGGCGGGAGCGCAGACGGGCGCCGCACTCGACGCCAGTTACGCCACCGCCGACCTGATGGTCCTCGCCTCCTACGCCGAGACGTACGGCATGGCCGTGACCGAGGCACTGGCGCGCGGCATCCCGGTCATGGCCACGGACGTCGGCGGACTCCCCGAGGCGGTCGGCCGCGCCCCCGACGGCGGCGTGCCCGGCATCCTCGTCCCGCCGGAGAACCCGGCCGCCATCGCCGCGGAGCTGCGCTGCTGGTTCGGCGAGGCGGACGTACGCCGTCGCCTCAAGGGCGCCGCCCGCAGCCGCCGCGCCGCCCTCGGCGGCTGGGCGACGACCGCACAGAGCCTGGCGGCGGTACTGCGCCGGCTCCCGACCGACCCCCGGAGGGCCGCATGACGAACCCGGTGACGACCCAGCAGAACGGGACGATCCCGGCCCAGCCCGGACCGAGGGAGGCTGCCGAGGCGATGAGTGGCGTGGTTGCGGGCGCGGGCCCGAACGGGAAGCCCGGGCCTGACCCGTCGGCCCGGCCGACGGACGCCGTTGCTCCGGGCGTGGGCCTCGGCGGGCCGTCCGCCTGGTCGGCGGGCTCGGTGGTGTCGGGTGCGGGCTCCGGTGGGCAGTCGGCCCGGACGGCGGGCACGGTGGTGCCGGACGTGGGCCCTGGCGCGCAGGACGTCCGGCCGGCGGACGCCGTGGCTCGGGGCGTGGGCTCCGGCGGGCAGTCCGCCGATGCGGCGGATGCCGTGGTCGCCGGCTCGGCCCGCAGTGGCCGGCCCGGGCCGGGGCAGGCCGCGGACGTGGTCATCCCGGGTGCCGGGCCCAGTGGGAATCCCGGTGCGCGGCCCACCGTGAAGCTGCGTGAGGCCGATCCGGACGATCCGCCCCGTTACGCGCCCGAGTGGCTGGAGTTGCGGGAGCCGGCCGATGCGGCGGCGCGGGCGCACGATCTGCTCGACCCCTTGCGGATCCGGCTCGCCAACCTGCCGGGCAAGTCCGGCGGGGTCGTCATCCACGACCTCGGGTGCGGTACCGGCTCGATGGGCCGCTGGCTCGCGCCCTGCCTGGACGGCGCGCAGCACTGGATCCTGCACGACCGCGACCCCTATCTGCTGCACTTCGCCGCCGTCGCCTCCCCGCGCTCCGCGGCCGACGGCAGCCGGGTCACCGTGGAGACGCGGCGCGGTGACGTCGCCCGCCTCACCGCGGACGCCCTGCACGGCGCGTCCCTGGTGACGGCGTCCGCACTGCTGGACGTCCTCACCCGCGAGGAGATCGACGCCCTCGCCGCCGCCTGCGCGGGAGCCGGCTGCCCCGCCCTGCTCACGCTGTCCGTCGCCGGCCGTGTGGAACTGACGCCGTCCCACCCGCTGGACTCGGAGATCGCCCAGGCGTTCAACGACCACCAGCGTCGTGACGGTCTGCTCGGTCCCGACGCGGTGACGGCGGCGACCGAGGCGTTCTCCGAGCACGGCGCGACGGTGCGGCTGCATCCGAGCCCCTGGCGGCTCGGCCCCGAGCAGGCCGCGCTCACCGAGCAGTGGCTGCGCGGCTGGGTCGGCGCCGCCGTCGAGCAGCACCCCGACCTGCGCGCGCACGCCGACGCCTACCTGGCCGAGCGCCTGGCCGCCTGCGCCGCCGGCCAGTTGCGCGTCACCGTCCACCACACCGACCTCCTGGCCCTGAACCGCCCGGCGGGCGGAGCGTCATGAGCCCGCAGGCGACGGGAACGGCGCAGGTGCCGCAGGGCGCGCTGACGGCCGTGTGCGAGCGGCCGGCGCCCGTCGACGCGGAGTGGCTGCCGGAAACCGGCGGTGACCCGGCTCCGTCGACTGAGTCAGCCACCCCCTGCGGCAACGCGGCCGACGCCGCCTCGTCGCCCCGTCGCCCGATCCGTACCGCCCTGGCGCGCCTCGGCTCCCCCAAGGTCCGTACGCATCTGGGCACCCTCGCCGGGGTCGTCATCCTCGGCGTACTGCTCTGGCGGCTCGGCACGGGTGTCTTCCTGGACGGGCTGGCCCGGATCGACACTGTGTCGGTGCTGCTGGCGCTCGGGATCGGGCTCGTCACCACCGTGTTCAGCGCCTGGCGCTGGGCGCTCGTCGCCCGCAGCCTCAGGATCCGGCTGCCGTTCGGGCCGGCCGTCGCCGACTACTACCGGGCGCTGTTCCTGAACGCGGCGCTGCCCGGCGGTGTGCTCGGCGACGTGCACCGGGCGGTGCGGCACGGCCAGAGCGAGGGGGACGTGCGGCGGGGCGTGAAGGCCGTCGTCCTCGAACGGGCCGCCGGACAGATCGCGTTGTTCGCCCTCGGGGCCGTGGTCCTGCTGACCATGCCGTCCCCGGTGCTGGACCGGGCACGGCACATCGCCCCGCTCGCGATCCTGGCCGCATTCGGCGCGGTCGCCGTCGTCCTCGCCCTGCGCATGAACCGCCCGGCGCCCTCCCGACGGGGCCGGGCGCTGCGCGCCATGCTCACCGAGGCCCGCGAAGGGCTGCTGTCCCGCCGCAACGGGCCCGGAGTCGTCGTCTCCTCGGTGGTCGTCCTGGCAGGTTACGTCGCCATGTTCGTCCTCGCCGCCCGCGTCGCCGGAGCCGGCGCCTCCGTGGCCGTACTGGTGCCGCTCGCGGTCCTCGCGCTGCTGGCCATGGGCCTGCCGCTGAACGTCGGCGGCTGGGGACCGCGGGAGGGCGTCACCGCCTGGGCGTTCGGCGCCGCGGGCCTGGGCGCCGGCCGGGGACTCGCCGTCGCGGTCGTCTACGGGGTGCTCAGCCTCGTGGCGAGCCTGCCCGGTCTGATCGTGCTGGTCGCCCGCTGGTACGCGGGCCTGCGGGCCGGATCCCGGTCCGCCGCACCGGCCCCCGGACCCGGTCCCGTGTCCGACTACCCGTCGGAGGTCAGCAGCGAGAAATACGCCCCGAAGGAATCCGCCAGGCTCGCCAGGAGTTCCTTCCCCTTTTCCGCCGAACCCAGCGAAGGACGGCCGATGACACCGGAATCGGTATAACCGGACATGCCGAGGGTGAGCAGATGACGCCGGTCGTCAGCGACGAAATCGGAAGTCTCATAACCGGGTCGGAGCATTTCGGGATGAGCGTGCAGAAGGATGGAGGTCTCTATTTCCCCCGCGTGCATGTCGGTGAGCAGCGAGGTGACCACACCCGCCCGCTCCCGCGCCGCCTCCCAGTCCTCCGGAGCCGGGAACAGCGCCATCCGCTCGCCGCGGGCGGAGGATTCCTGAACGACGTTGCCCAGTACGTAGTTTCCGCCGTGCCCGTTGACCACCACCAGGGCGTCGACACCGGACCGGCGGAGCGAAGCCGCTATGTCCCGTACCACCGCATGAAGGGTCACCGAGGAGATGCTCACGGTCCCCGGCCAGGCCGCGTGCTCGTGCGAGCACGAGATCGTCACCGGAGGAAGGAGGTGCACCGGGTACGCGCCGGCTATCTCCCGCGCGACGGCACAGGCGACGAGCGTGTCGGTCGCCAGCGGAAGATACGCACCGTGCTGCTCGAAGCTGCCCACGGGAAGCACCGCGACCTGCCGTGAGACACCGGAGCCCCGCGTCCGTACGTCTTCCGTGGTGTCCGCCGGCACCAAGTCACTCATAACGTCACGGCCTTTCGTCTCTGCTTAGGAACTCGAGAATCATGACAGAAAAAATTGGCGTACTCGGCAAGAAGTCACCGCAGCGGACCGGCGTGGAACGCGTCGTGAATGCGCCCTTGCCCACCGTGTACGGGAAATTCCAGGCGGTCGGCTACCTGGACCACGACCGCGGTGACGAACAGGTGGCACTGGTCTACGGCGACCTCGGCACCGACGACGTGCTCATCCGGCTGCACTCGGAGTGCCTGACCGGCGACGCCTTCGGCTCCCAGCACTGCGAGTGCGGCGACCAGCTCGACGCCGCCCTGCGCGCGGTCGTCGCCGAGGGCGCCGGTGTCGTGGTCTACCTCAGAGGGCATGAAGGCCGCGGCATCGGCCTGCTCGCCAAGCTGCGCGCGATGGCCCTCCAGGCGGAGGGCCTGGACACCGTCGAGGCCAACCTCGCCCTCGGTCTGCCGGTGGACGCCCGTGACTACGGTGTGGCCGCCCGCATCCTCGACGACCTGGGCGTGAAGTCCGTGCGCCTGATGTCCAACAACCCGCGCAAGCGCGAGGCGCTGGTGAACCACGGCATCGAGGTCGCCGAGCAGGTGCCCCTGCTGATCCCGCCGTGCGAGAACAACATCACCTATCTGCGGACCAAGCGGGAGCGCCTCGACCACCACCTGCCCCACCTCGACGCGGTGGTCAGCTCCTCCTGAGGCGCCGGGGCGGATCCGGAGCCTCTCGACGTGACCCGGGCGCATTCGTGCGCGACCCGCGGGCGGGCCGCGTACGCTGCGGGGACGTCCGCCCCTTGAGCGCCGGCCCTAGGGGGTGTCCGCCTGGGCCGGCGCCTCACGTCACGGAGGCCCACCTGGTATGACCGAGCTCCATCTGTGGCTGCGCCACGAGGCCCGAACGACCGAGCGGCGCACGCCGGTCGTGCCCGACGACGCCCGGCGGCTCGCCGAGCACGGAGTGGCACTGACCGTCGAGGACTCCCCGCAGCGGGTCTTCCCGATCGAGGAGTACGAGGCGGCCGGCTGCCGTGTCGCGCCCGCCGGCTCCTGGGTGTCGGCCCCGCCGGACGCCGTCGTGCTCGGCCTGAAGGAACTGCCCGAGGCACCGGCCGAGCTGACGCACCGGCACATCTTCTTCGGCCACGCCTACAAGGGACAGCCCGGGGCGGCCGGCCTGCTGCGCCGGTTCGCCGCCGGGGGCGGGGCGCTGTTCGACCTGGAGTACCTGGTCGACGACACCGGGCGGCGCCTCGCCGCCTTCGGGTTCTGGGCCGGCTACCTGGGCGCGGCCCTCGCCGTGCTCCAGCACCGCGGCCGGCTGCGGGCACCGCTGACGCCCACGACGAAGCCGGCCCTGGACGAGACGCTGAAGCCCGCCGCGGACGACGACGAGTTCACCGGCCTGGTCATCGGCGCCCTGGGACGCAGCGGCCGCGGCGCCCGGATGGCCTTCGCCGCCGCCGGTGCGGACCCGACCTGCTGGGACCTCGCCGAGACCCGCGACCTGGACCGCCGCGCCCTGCTGGAGCACGACGTCATGGTGAACGCGGTGCTCGCCACCAGCCCGGTCCCGCCCTTCCTCCGCGAGCAGGACCTCGACACGCCGGGCCGCCGCCTGCGCACCCTGTGCGACGTCACGTGCGATGTCGGCTCCCCGCTCAACGTCCTTCCGGTGTACGACGAGACCACCGACTGGGAGGAGCCCGTCCGCCGGCTGCGCGAGGACCCGCCGCTCGACCTGATCGCCATCGACAACCTGCCCTCCCTGCTGCCGCTGGAGTCCAGCGCCGACTTCTCCGCCGCCCTCCTGCCCCACCTGCTCGACTTCGGCGTCACCGGGCCCTGGGGACGCTGCCTGGACCGGTTCCGTCAGGCATGCCGCGAACACGGCCTCGACCAGGGAGAGACCCTTGACCACTGACCCGGTCCCCGCGAGCGGCACCGTCCACTGGATCGGCGCCGGCCTGTCCACGGGCAGCGGTCTGGCCGCCCTGTGCGACACCGCCGAGCGCGTACGGCTCTGGCACCGCACCGAGGGCCGCGCGGCCGACGCCCTCGCCCGGCTGGGCCTCGCCGGTCGGGCCGAGCCCCGCGCGTACACGCTGCCCGCCCTCGCCGCCGAACTGGCGCCCGGCGACGCCGTGGTGTCCATGCTGCCCGCGCCGGAGCACGCGCCGCTGCTCGCCGAGTGCGTCCGGCTCGGCGCGCACTTCGCCTGCTCCAGCTATGTGTCCCAGGCGGTCCTCGACCAGGTGCCCGCCGCGGAGAAGGCCGGGGTCGTCGTCCTGACCGAGGCGGGGCTCGACCCGGGCATCGACCATCTCTTCGCCCAAGCCCTCGTCGCCCGCGCGCGGGAGGCCATCGGGGACGAGACGCCCGCCTCGTACAGCCTCACCTCGTACTGCGGTGGCGTCCCGGCCGTCCCGAACGACTTCACGTACCGGTTCAGCTGGGCACCGGCGGGGGTCCTCAACGCCCTGCGTTCCCCGGCCCGTTACATCGAGGGCGGCGCCGAGACGGTGGCCGGCCGCCCCTGGGAGGCGACCCGGCGGCACGTCGTCGACGGGGAGACCTTCGAGGTCTACCCCAACCGCGACAGCGTCCCCTTCGTCGCGCAGTACGGACTGCCGGACGCCTGGACACCGCGCACGTTCGTCCGCGGCACCCTGCGTCTGGAGGGCTGGCTGCGCGCCTGGGACGGTGTCTTCGAGGAGCTGAAGCGGGGCGACGACGCGCGGATCGCCGCCCTGGCCCAGGAGTTGGCCGCCGCGTACCCCACCACGGACGACGACCGCGACCGGGTCGTCCTCGCCGTGTCGCTGGAGGTGCGGGCCGGGACCGGGCGGGCCTGGACGGGCGGCTACCTCCTGGACCTGGTGGGCGACGCGCGGGAGAGCGCGATGGCCCGCTGCGTCTCGCGCACCCTCGCCCTGGGCGTTCGCCACGTCCTGGACGGCTCCCTCCCACCGGGCCTGAACCGGGCCGCCGGGACGGCGGCACGGTCCGCACAGTGGCTGAGCGAACTCGCCCGGGACGGCGTCGAGTTCGCACTCCGCGTCGACCAGTAGCGGGGGTCAGCCCGACACGGCCTCGTGGACGAACTTCTTGAGGTCCCGGAAGACCGTGTGCGAGGTCCTGGGCCGCACTTGCGTCATGAACTGCACCGTCAGGTCGCGGCCCGGGTCGACCCAGAAGGTCGTGGTGGCCACGCCGCTCCAGCCGTAGGCGCCGAGACCGGAGGGTGCCTGGGTGCGGGACGGGTCGATCACCACGGAGACGTTGAGCCCGAAGCCGACCCCCTCGTTGCCGGGCTCGTCGTGGGCCGGGCGGCTGCCGAAGGCACGCAGATCGGCGTTGCCGGGCAGGTGGTTGCGGGTCATCAGCTCCACCGTCTCAGGGGCGAGCAGCCGGACGCCGTCGAGTTCGCCCCGGCGGCGCAGCAACTCCATGAAGCGGTGGTAGTCGTGGGCGGAGGCCACCATGCCGCCGCTTCCGGACAGGAACCGCGGCCGGCCGCCGCGCAGCGGCAGCCCGGCGATCCGCTCGATGCCGCCGCCCTCCTTCTCCCCGTACATCTCGGACAGCCGGGGAGCCTGCTCGTCCGTGACGTGGAACCCCGCGTCCGTCATGCCGAGTGGCCCGAAGATCCGCTCGGCGCAGAACACGTCGAGCGGCTGCCCCGACACGACCTCGACGACCCGGCCCAGGACGTTGCTCGCCACCGAGTAGTTCCACTGCGTGCCCGGCTCGAACTGCAACGGCAGACTCGCGTACAGCTCGATCGTCTCGGCCAGGTCCGCGCCCGGCCGCACCGAAGACTCCAGGCCGGCCTCGCGGTACAGGGCGTCCACCGGGTGGGTGTGGTAGAAGCCGAAGGTCAGGCCCGAGGTGTGGGTCATCAGGTGCCGGACGAGTATGGGGCCGGTGGCCGGGCGGGTTCTGACCTCGGCCCCGGAGCCCTCGACGTAGACCCGGGGGTTCGCGAAGGCCGGCAGGTGGTCGGTGACCGGGTCGTCCAGGGACAGCCGGCCCTCCTCCAGCAGCAGCAGAGCGGCGACCGCGGTGACCGGTTTCGTCATGGAGTAGACCCGCCACAGTGTGTCCGACTCGACGGGGAGCCCGGCCGCGACGTCGCGCAGACCGTGCGTCGTGAGGTGGGCGACGCGTCCGCCGCGGGCGACGGACACGAGGAAGCCCGGCAGCCGGCCGTCCTCGACGAGACCGGCGAAGTGCCGGTCCAGGCGGCTCAGCGCCTTTGGATCCAGCCCGGCCTCACCCGGATCGACCTCTTGCCGCAGCTGTGCCATCGCTCATCCTCCGTCGCGCTCGTCGAGGTGAGATCCGGCATACCCCGACTGGACCGCCTCAGACCCCATCCTCGTGCAGGAAGCATTCATGATCATGCAGGAACGGCAACATCGCGTAGGAACGGCAACATCACGCAGGAGCGGCAGCCTGATCCGGCTCGTGCACGCCAAGGCCTAGGTTCAGGGGCGCAGGACCGATGGCCGATGTCATGCGGCGGCCGGCTTCCTAGGCTGCGAGGCGGGTCGCCGCCGCAGCAGACCTGGACGCCACGACAAGAAGAGGACGCCATGCCCGTGAACGGTCGCAGTCACATCCGGATCGCCCGTCCCTCCCGCGACCTCGCGGCGGCCGAGCGGTTCTGGCGCGACGGGCTCGGGCTCAGTGTCGTGTGGCGGTCCGAGGGCGGATCCGCACCGGGCCACCACGACCTGCTGATGCTCGGCTGGCCCGACGCCGACTGGCATCTGGAACTCGTGCACGAGCCGGCCCGGCCGGTGGAGCCCCGCCCCACCGAGGAGGATCTGCTGGTCGTCTACGCCGACGACCCGGTCCCGGAGGAACTGATCGCCCGCTTGGAGCGGCACGGCGGCAAGCGGGTCACATCCCCCAACCCCTACTGGAACGAGTGGGGCGTCACCCTCGAGGACCCCGACGGCTATCGCCTGGTGCTGTGCCGCCGGGCCTGGTCCAACAGTTGACGAGACCCGCCGGGCCCGCGAGGACCCGGCGGGGAGTGGCCCGGGATCAGGCCGTCACCTTCTCCGGCTCCGTGGTCGCCCGGGCCGGGCGTACGCCCAGAGCCTCCGTCGGAACCCGGTGCGTCTCGCGGGCCGACAGCGCGGCGATGACCGGCGGCACGCACAGGGCCGCCGTGAACAGGGCCACCGCCGACCAGTCGTCGCCGCCCGGCCCCGCGATCCGCGCGGCGAACGTCACCGCGAAGCCGGCCGCCGCGAAGCCGATCTGCGTGCCGATGGCCACGCCGGACAGCCGGACCCGGGTCGTGAACATCTCGCCGTAGAAGGCGGGCCACACGCCGTTCGCGGCGCTGTAGACCACGCCGAAGCAGAGGATGCCCAGCAGGAACGTCAGCGGGTACGAGCCCGTGGAGACGGCCCACAGGTACAGGAACATCGTCACCGCGCTGCCGGCCGCGCCGATCAGGTACACCGGGCGGCGGCCGATCCGGTCGGACAGGGTGGCCCACAGTGGGATCGCGGCGAGTGCGACGAGGTTGGCCAGGGCGCCCACCCACAGCATGGCGGTGCGTGACATGCCGACCGCGTCGCTCGTGGCGTACGCCAGCGCCCACACCGTGAAGATGGTGCTGACCGAGGCGATGAGCGCGCCCCCGATCACCCGCAGTACGTCCGCCCAGTGCTCGCGCAGCAGCACCACCAGCGGCATCTTGACGACGCCCTGCTCGGCGGCCTGTTGGGCGAAGGCCGGGGTCTCGTCCAGCTTGCGGCGGATGACGTAGCCGACGACGGCGACCGCGACGCTCAGCCAGAACGGCACCCGCCAGCCCCAGGACAGCAACTGGTCCTCGGGCATCGCGGCGACCGGGATGAAGACCAGCGTGGCGAGCAGCTGGCCGCCCTGCGTGCCGCTGAGGGTGAAGCTGGTGAAGAAGCCGCGCCGGCCCGGCGGCGCGTGTTCCAGCGTCATGGAGTTGGCGCTGGCCTGCTCACCCGCCGCCGAGATGCCCTGGAGCACCCGGCACAGCACCAGCAGGGCCGGGGCGAGCGTGCCGACCTGGTCCCGGGTCGGCAGACAGCCGATGAGGAACGTCGACAGGCCCATCAGCATCAGCGTGAAGACCATGATCTTCTTGCGGCCGAGCTTGTCGCCGAAGTGCCCGAGCACCAGGGCGCCGACCGGGCGGGCGGCGTACGCGACGCCGAACGTGGCCAGCGACAGCAAGGTCGCGGTGGCCGGGTCGGACTCGTCGAAGAACACCTCGGGGAAGATCAGCGCGGCGGCGCTGCCGTAGATGAAGAAGTCGTAGTACTCCAACGCGCTGCCGATCCAGGCGGCGGTCGCGGCTTTCCTGGGCTGACCGGGCGGGGCGGCGGCCCCTGGGGGCGTGGCGGGGACGGACACGGCGGCTCCTTTGGCGGCTCCACCCTAGGCGGAGTGAACAGAAGGACGAGCGAAGGACGAGCGAAGGACGAGCGAAGGACGAGCGAGGGGGGAAGTGCCGGATCGCGGCTCTAATTAACCCACTGGATAGTTAGTAGGCGGTGGCTAGGGATGCTGCGCCGGTGTGCCGCCGGTGTCAAGGGGTCGCGCGGCGGTCCTTCGGTGCCGGACGGTCAGTCCGTCGCGCGCTCGGCCGTCAGATAGGCGATCACCATGTCGCCCAGCATGGTGCGGTAGTGCGCGCGCTGCGCCGGGTCGACCAGGTCGCGGCCGAACAGCGCGCCGAAGGTGTGCCGGTTGGAGACCCGGAAGAAGCAGAAGGACGAGATCATCGCGTGCAGGTCGACGGCGTCGACCTCCGCCGTGAACAGTCCTGACCTGCGGCCTTCCTCCAGGATGCGGCGGATCACGTCCAGGGCGGGGGAGCCGATCCTGCCCAGCTTCTCGGAGGCGGCGATGTGCTGCGCCTCGTGGATGTTCTCGATGCTGACCAGGCGGATGAAGTCCGGGTGCTGCTCGTGGTGGTCGAAGGTCACCTCGGCCAGCCGCCGGATGGCCGCCACCGGGTCCAGGTGCTCGACGTCGAGCTGCTGCTCGGCCTCCCGGATCACGCCGTAGGCCCGTTCCAGCACGGCCGTGAACAGCTGTTCCTTGCCACCGAAGTAGTAGTAGATCATCCGCTTCGTGGTGCGGGTGCGGGCGGCGATCTCGTCCACGCGGGCCCCGTCGTAGCCGGCCCGGGCGAACTCCTGCGTGGCGACGTCGAGGATCTCGGCCTGGGTGCGGGCGGCGTCACGGACGCGCTCGCGCTCGCCAGGACGGGCCGGTTCTTCGACGCTGGTCATCGGGTTCCTTCGGGCGGAGGGGCCGGTGCCGGTGATTCTAGGAGCAGGGGCCGGATCCCGCCGGGGCCTTCCCGTGGTCGAGCTCGGCTGATATAGCTAACGTACTAGTTCGTACATTAGTGAGCCGCTCGGGAGGCCCGTGTGCCCAAGGACTCGTATCTCGTCGGACTGATCGGTTCCGGTATCGGCCCGTCGCTCAGCCCGGCACTCCACGAGCGGGAGGGCGACCGGCAGGGCCTGCGCCTGCTGTACCGGCTGATCGACATCGACCCGCTCGGGATGCCGCCCGAGGCGGTGGGCGATCTCGTGCGGGCCGCCCGCGACCTCGGGTTCGACGGGCTCAACATCACGCACCCCTGCAAGCAGCTCGTCATCGAGCACCTGGACGCGCTCGCCCCGCAGGCCGAGGCGCTGGGCGCGGTCAACACCGTCGTCTTCGAGGACGGCCGGGCCGTCGGCCACAACACGGACGTCACCGGCTTCGCCGCGTCCTTCGCGCGCGGGCTGCCCGACGCGCCGCTGGAGCGGGTCGTGCAGCTGGGCGCCGGTGGCGCGGGCGCGGCCGTCGCGCACGCCCTGCTCACCCTCGGCGCCGAGCGGGTGACCGTCGTCGACGCCCTGCCCGAACGGGCCGCCGCCCTGGCCGACGCCCTGAACCGCGCCTTCGGCCAGGACCGTGCCGCCGCCGCGCCCCCGGACCGGCAGGCGCGGCTGCTCGCGCAGGCCGACGGCATCGTCCACGCCACGCCCACCGGCATGGCGGCCCACCCCGGCCTGCCGCTGCCCGCCGAACTGCTCCACCCCCGGCTGTGGGTCGCCGAGGTCGTCTACCGCCCGCTGGAGACCGAACTGCTGCGCACCGCCCGCGCGCTGGGCTGCGCCACCCTCGACGGCGGCGGCATGGCAGCCTTCCAGGCCGCCGACGCGTTCCGCCTGTTCACCGGGCGGGAACCCGACGCCGCGCGGATGCTGGCGGACCTGACCGAACTGGCCGCAGCCGTAGGGGCATCGAACTGAAGAGAGGTACCGACGTGCGTACGTCCATCGCCACCGTCTCCCTCAGCGGATCCCTCACCGAGAAGCTCACGGCCGCCGCCCGGGCCGGCTTCGACGGGGTGGAGATCTTCGAGAACGACCTGCTGGCCAGCCCCCTCACCCCCGAGGAGATCCGCGCCCGCTGCGCCGACCTCGGCCTGACCATCGACCTGTACCAGCCGATGCGGGACATCGAGGCAGTCCCCGAGGAAGAGTTCGCCCGGAACCTGCGGCGGGCCCGCCACAAGTTCGAGCTGATGCGCAGGCTCGGCGCCGACACCGTCCTCGTCTGCTCCAGCGTCTCCCCGCGGGCGGTGGACGACGACGCCCTCGCCGCCGAACAGCTGAGCCGGCTCGCCGACCTCGCCCGGGACTCCGGAATCCGGGTGGCCTACGAGGCGCTCGCCTGGGGTCGGCACGTCAGCACGTACGACCACGCCTGGCGCATCGTCGAGTCGGCCGGGCATCCCGCCCTCGGCACCTGTCTGGACAGCTTCCACATCCTCTCGCGCGGGTCGGACCCCAAGGGCATCGAGGACATCCCCGGCGAGAAGATCTTCTTCCTCCAGCTCGCCGACGCCCCGCTGCTCGCCATGGACGTCCTCCAGTGGAGCCGCCACTACCGCTGCTTCCCCGGCCAGGGCGGCTTCGACGTCGCCGGCCTGGTGCGGCACGTGCTGCGCACCGGCTACGACGGACCGCTCTCCCTGGAGGTCTTCAACGACGTCTTCCGGCAGGCCGAGTCCGGCCCGACCGCCGTCGACGCCCGGCGCTCCCTGCTGCTCCTTCAGGAGGCGGTCGGCAGGGCGCCCCTGCCCGACCCGGTCGTCCCCACCGGTGTCGCCTTCGCCGAGTTGGTCACGCCCGACGCCGAACCCCTCACCACCCTGCTCGGCGCCCTCGGCTTCACCCGCACCGCCCGCCATCGCGGCAAGCCCGTCACCCTGTGGGAGCAGGGGGACGCCCGGATCCTCGTCAACACCGGGCCGGCCGTCCGCCGCGACGGCACCCAGCTCGCCGCCATCGGGCTGGAGTCACCGGACCCGGCCGCGGCGGCCCGGCGTGCCGAGGCGCTGCTGGCTCCCGTCCTGCCGCGCCGCCGGGCACCTGAGGACGCCCCGCTCGACGCGGTCGCCGCCCCCGACGGCACGGAACTCTTCTTCTGCGCCACCGGCCGTCCGAGCCTGCCCGACTGGCGGGCCGACTTCGAGGACACGGATACGGCACCCGCGCCCGCGACCGTCCGCCGCATCGACCATCTCGCCCTCGTCCAGCCCTGGCACCACTTCGACGAGGCGGCCCTCTTCCACCGGGGCGTGCTCGGCCTGCACGCCCAGGAGAGCGTGGACGTCGCCGACCCCTATGGCCTGCTGCGCAGCCGTGCCGTCACCAACGCCGACGGCAGCGTCCGGATCGCCCTCACCGTCGGCCCCGCGCCCACGGACGACCCCGTCCACGCCCAGCACATCGCCCTGGCCACCGACGACGTGGTCACCTCGGCCCGCCGCTTCCGGGAGGCAGGCGGCGCTCTGCTGCCCGTCCCGGCGAACCACTACGACGATCTCGCCGCCCGCTTCGAGTTCGCCGACGGTGAGCTGGAGACCTACCGCGACCTCGGCATCCTCTACGACCGCGACGCCCACGGCGTCTTCCGCCACTGCTACACCCGCACCGTCGGCCGCGTCTTCTTCGAACTGGTCCAGCGCGACGACGGCTACCGGGGTTACGGCGCCCCGAACGCCCCCGTCCGGCTGGCGGCACAGCACACGGCAGGGGCACTCACTGGCGGCTGACCGACCGGGTGATGCCGGTGACGACCGTCGTGGCCAGGATCCAGCCCGTGAGCACCAGGGTGTAGGAGAGCCACTGGTATCCGCCGGTGGGGGCGAACGCGCCCTCCTGCCCGAAGGAGATCACCGGCAGCAGCAGGTCGAGCGTGTAGAAGACCGGGTTGAACTGCGGTGCCTCGTCCGCCTTCAGCGGCTGGGGGTGGTGCAGCGCGTAGGTCAGGGAGCCGATCACCAGCAGCGACACCAGCCAGCCGGCCGCGCGCAGGGGCCGGAAGCCGTAGCCGACGGCCGCGTCCTGGACGTAGCCCCACAGCCGGCCGTACCAGGGCAGGGTGGCGCGGCGGCGGCGCTGTTTGGCGAGCTGGACGACGCGGGCGGCGTCGTCGTCGCCGATCCGGCGGTAGGCCGCGGTCAACTGCTCGTAGGCGTGCGGGACATAGCCCTCGCGGTCCCGCTCCAGCATCGCCAGACGCCGCTCGGCGGGTTCGTGCGGGGTGAGGGAGGTGTAGAGGAGGCTGTTGAGCAGGACTTCCCCGGGGACCACGTCCGGTTCGAGGAACAGGACGTCCAGCTGGGCGCGGCGCAGGTTGAGGGCGCCTGTCATGGGCGGGCTCCTGCGCAGCCAGAGTTCCCCGACGGTGCAGCTGCTGGCGCGCAGTGCCGTGTCACCGGGGTTCGCCAGCCGCGCGTGGGAGAGGTCGAGGCGGCCCGCGATCCGGGCGCCGCGCAGGCCGATCCAGCCGAGGACGTCCACGTCGCGCATCAGGACGTCGCCCTCCACGGTGAGCGTCTCCGCGTCGAGGGCGGCCTCACCGGCACCGGCCTCCAGCCGCGCCCGGTTGAGGTCGATCGTCCCGGCGACCGAGGCACCCGTCAGGCGCACCTCGCCGCGGGTGCGCAGGTCCCGCGCCGACAGGCCGTCGCCGATGGTCACGTGGTTGAGCTGCAGCGCGGGCTGATCGACGGGCCGCTCGTCGATCTCGGCCCTGTCCATGAACAGCGCGCCGGAGATCTGCGCCCCGCCGAGCCGGACGGGCCCCTCGAACAGGCAGTCCGACATGCGCAGCACGCCGTCCACGCGGAGGGTGGCGGCGTCCAGCCCGGGCAGGGCGGACTCCCGCAGGTTCAGCTGCCGCAACCGCGCCCCGTACAGGACGGGGGCGTCCTCGAAGGAGCAGCCGCTGAGGCGCACGGCGTGGTCGACCTCTCCGTACTTGAGGTCCAGCACGCCCGTGATCCGCGCGCCCGCCAGCCGGAGGGCGGCCGTCTCCCCGTCCTGCTGCGGGGCGCTCAGCAGCAGGGCCCGCACCACGGCCGCCCGTACGGTCCGTTCGGGTCCCCAGTCCGCGCCCCGCGCCGGGTCCTCGTCCGCCGGCCCGCGGAAGTCCACGTCATCCCCGCGCGGAAAGGCGCGCCACACCCGCTCCTCGGCGGGTGTCATGTCCTCGATCTCCATCAGCGGGGACTCTGACGGCCCCGGCCGGAGGCTGTCAACTCGCCTCCGGCCGGGGCACGTTACGCGGCGGTGTTCACGCCCTGGTGTTCCACTCCGCGATCACGGGCCGCCCGTGCTCGGTCGACAGCCGGCAGACCGTGCCCGTCTCCAGCCGGAACAGCCGGCCCTCCGACGGCGGCAGGCCCAGCCGGCGGGCCGTCAGGACGCGGAGGAAGTGGCCGTGCGCCACCAGCAGCACATCGCCCTCGGGCAGCGCGCCGGCCACCCGGGACAACACCCGGTCGGCGCGCTCGCCGACCTCCTCGGGGGACTCGCCCGGCTTGCCGTCGGGGCCGGGCGGGCCGCCGTCGGTCCACAGGTCCCAGTCGGGGCGGGTGCGGTGTATCTCCTCGGTGGTGACGCCCTCGTAGGCGCCGTAGAACCACTCGTGCAGGTCCGCGTCCCGCACGGTCCCCGTCACGCCCGCGAGTTCGGCGGTGCGCACCGCGCGGCCGAGCGGGCTGGTGAGGACCAGCGCGATGGAACGGCCCGCCAGGAGCGGAGCCAGCGACTTGGCCTGCTCCTCGCCCTTCGGGGTGAGGGGCAGGTCGGTGAAGCTGGTGTGCTGTCCGCTCCGGCTCCACTCCGTCTCGCCGTGGCGGACCAGCAGCAGATCTCCCACGTCCTACGCCTTCTTCGCGGACTCGACGGCGTGGCCGCCGAACTGGTTGCGCAGCGCCGCGATCATCTTCATCTGCGGCGAGTCGTCCTGCCGGGAGGCGAACCGGGAGAACAGGGAGGCGGTGATCGCGGGCAGCGGCACGGAGTTGTCGATCGCGGCCTCCACGGTCCAGCGTCCCTCGCCGGAGTCCTGGGCGTAGCCCCGCAGGCCCTCCAGGTGCTCGTCCTCGTCGAGCGCGTTGACCGCGAGGTCCAGCAGCCAGGAGCGGATGACGGTGCCGTCCTGCCAGGAGCGGAACACCTCGCGGACGTTGTCCACGGAGTCCACGGCCTCCAGCAGCTCCCAGCCCTCGGCGTAGGCCTGCATCATCGCGTACTCGATGCCGTTGTGGACCATCTTCGCGAAGTGTCCGGCACCCACGCTGCCCGCGTGGACGAAGCCGTACGGGCCCTCCGGCTTGAGCGCCTCGAAGATCGGCCGGAGCCGGTCGACGTACTCCTTCTCGCCGCCGACCATCAGGGCGTAGCCGTTCTTCAGGCCCCACACGCCGCCCGAGACGCCCGCGTCGACGAAGCCGATGCCGCGCTTGCCCAGCTCCTCGGCGTGCTTCTCGTCGTCCGTCCAGCGGGAGTTGCCGCCGTCGACCACCGTGTCGTACGGCTTGAGGAGGTCGGCCAGACGGTCGATGACGTGCTGGGTGGGGTCGCCGGCCGGGACCATGACCCAGACCGTGCGCGGCGCCTCCAGCTCGTTGACGAGGTCGGCCAGGCTGGCGACGTCGGACTTGTCCGGGTTGGTGTCGTAGCCGATGACGGTGTGGCCGGCGTTGCGCAGGCGCTCGCGCATGTTGCCGCCCATCTTGCCGAGACCCACAAGACCGATCTGCATGTCAGTTCACTTCCCGAAGATTGCGGTAGGCGGCCACCAGCGCGGCCGTGGACGGATCGAGACCGGGGACGTCAGCGCCCTCGGTCAGGGCGGGCTCGACGCGCTTGGCGAGGACCTTGCCGAGCTCGACGCCCCACTGGTCGAAGGAGTCGATGTTCCAGACCGCGCCCTGCACGAACACCTTGTGCTCGTAGAGGGCGACCAGCTGGCCGAGAACCGACGGGGTCAGTTCGGTGGCCAGGATCGTCGTGGTGGGGCGGTTTCCCTTGAAGGTGCGGTGCGGCACCTGCTCCTCGGGCACGCCCTCGGCCCGCACCTCCTCGGCGGTCTTGCCGAAGGCGAGCGCCTGTCCCTGTGCGAACAGGTTGGCCATCAGCAGGTCGTGCTGGGCCTTCAGTTCGTCGCCCAGCTCGGCGACGGGCCGCGCGAAGCCGATCAGGTCGGCCGGGATCAGCTTGGTGCCCTGGTGGATCAACTGGTAGTAGGCGTGCTGCCCGTTGGTACCGGGCGTGCCCCACACGACCGGCCCCGTCTGCCACTGCACGGGACGGCCGTCGCGGTCCACCGACTTGCCGTTGGACTCCATGTCGAGCTGCTGGAGGTAGGCGGTGAACTTCGACAGGTAGTGGCTGTACGGCAGGACCGCGTGCGACTGGGCGCCGTGGAAGTTGCCGTACCAGATGCCGAGCAGGCCCATGATGAGCGGCGCGTTGGCCTCGGCGGGGGCGTTGCGGAAGTGCTCGTCGACGATGCGGAAGCCGTCGAGCATCTCCCGGAAGCGGTCCGGGCCGATCGCGATCATCAAGGACAGGCCGATCGCCGAGTCGTACGAGTAGCGACCGCCGACCCAGTCCCAGAACTCGAACATGTTCTCGACGTCGATGCCGAAGTCCGCGACCTTCTCCGCGTTCGTGGACAGCGCCACGAAGTGCCTGGCCACCGCCTTCTCTCCCCCACTCTCGGCTTCGCTCGAGCGGGAGGTGCCCCCATCCCCGAGGCTCTCCAGCAGCCAGGAGCGCGCCGAGGTCGCGTTCGTGATGGTCTCGATCGTGGTGAAGGTCTTGGACGCGACGATGAACAGCGTCTCGGCCGGGTCCAGGTCGCGGGTGGCCTCGTGGAGGTCGGCGCCGTCCACGTTCGACACGAAGCGGAACGTCAGTTCCCGGGCGGTGAACGGCCGCAGCGCCTCGTAGGCCATCGCCGGGCCCAGGTCCGAGCCGCCGATGCCGATGTTGACGACGTTGCGGATCCGCCTGCCGGTGTGGCCGGTCCACTCGCCCGAGCGCACCCGGTCCGCGAAGGCGGCCATCTTGTCGAGCACGGCGTGCACACCTGGGACGACGTTCTCGCCGTCGACCTCGATGACCGCGTCCCGCGGGGCGCGCAGCGCGGTGTGCAGCACGGCCCGGTTCTCGGTGACGTTGATCTTCTCGCCGCTGAACATGGCGTCCCGCAGTCCGAACACGTCGGTGGCGGCGGCCAGCTCCTGGAGCAGGGCCAGCGTCTCGTCGGTGATCAGGTGCTTGGAGTAGTCGATGCGCAGGTCGCCCACGTGCACGACGTAGCGCTCGGCGCGCCCCGGGTCCGCCGCGAACAGCTCACGCAGGTCCGGCTGCGGCAGGGCGTCCTTGCGGTGGTCCTCCAGGGCGGTCCATTCGGGCCGCCGCGTGAGCTTGGGGGAGCCGGAGGGGGAGTCAGACATGAGCAGGGGTCTCCTCGGTTGCCTCGCCGTTCAGGGCGATGGCGTACATCTCGTCCGCGTCGAGGCGCCGCAGCTCCTCGGCGATGAGCTCGGAGGTGGCACGGACC